>JAJSZT010000046.1 GCA_030272815.1 Deltaproteobacteria bacterium | reverse complement strand
CCACGTCAACTTCTCCCGCAAATCCTTCCCGTCCCCGAGTCTAACCCTGTAAACCAATAATCCAATGGATTGTCCCCTATTTCTCGCTATTTATTTAACAATGCTTCTCCATCCTGTGTTATGATATATCGTTGTGACGGGCTCTTCGGTTTGTCCGGTATGGTCATGGAGATACAATTTGCCTCAAGGAGCGGACGCATGTGATTATTCATAAAGGTCTCACGGTGCTTTAGTTTCATAAAACTCATCATTTCCTTTAATAACCTGGCTTCACGGCAATATTTGAGAAGTTTTACCTTGTCCGCATCTTGCACGATTCTTGTCCGGTACTTGTCCGGTACTTGCCCGGTACTTGTCCGGTCGGCTATCTTTTTTCTAAACTGGATTTGAAATGCATGCCCAACTTCCTGCAAGACAAGTTTAATTTCAGGATAGTATTTAAGCGCCTGTTTTATTTTTTGAATTCCAGTTCCCCATGCTTCAATAATCTTCAGATCCTTGAAAATCGGCGCCAAAATTCTGTTCCTTATTTCGGAGCGGCCGGTTCCAAGCTCTTCAATGGATATTGTGTCAGGTAATGGCCCTGGGCTGGTTATTTCGAGCATATCGTCAAAAATAGCCAGTTTTATATCACTCCCCAAGATGGAATAATCTCTGTGGATAACTGCATTGCCGAGAGCTTCACGAATCGCTTCAAGCGGATATTCCCATTTGTCTTCACGAAAGACTTCGCCAATTTTAGAACCCAGCCGTGTATTCTTTTTGACAAATGCAATGCATGGTTCTACGCAAGCATGAATGGGCCAGTCAACAGTTGCCTGGTCTATAAATACCTGTGTGTTTGTTCCCTTGAAGCGCGCACATTCGATTTTTGCGTTGGGGAAAAGCTGTTTACGTTTTATTGAATCGCAAAGCAGTATGGCGGCATGGGTAGGATATAGCTGCTCGTCGTCGCAATGAATTAATCCGAGGTTTTTAAGTTTTTTTTGTGTTAGTGTGCGACCCGTTGCTGCTTTGTAATCCTTCAAAAATGTTTCCAGGCTGATTTCCTTCATTTTAACATGTGTTGCGGGCACAGCATCAAATGAAATATTCATCCGTTGTCTTTCAAGCTCCTCAATTGTTTCAATAGATGCCAGTTTGTTGGTTGAACCTATTCTGATATAGGTTCCCTTGTGTTTGCCTTTTGTTTTTAAAAAATAAGGTTTATGTGAACCAGGAAAGATTTCGACAACCAGAAGAGTTTTATCCTGCACAGCCTGTATATAAATTTCAGGAATAATGTTTGACGAACACTTGCTGAAAATATGATTGGCTATCTGTTCCTCAAGGGCAAACAGCTTGGTTTCAGGAATGCCTGTTACTTTTCTGGGGTCATCCTTTATACCAAATATAATTTTACCGCCTGCGCAATTGGCAAACGCAATAACCGTCTTTGCAACCTGATCACCTTTGGGAAAACTTTCTTTGAACTCAAGCCGTCTTGATTCAGGCTTTTCCCAAACAGGAACAGTATTATTTCGGGCTCTGTTCATACATCCTCCACCTCAAACATCAAACGCTTAAATTCTTCTTCGATAAGCCTCACTTCCCATGTTTCATCGGGCATATTTGTCTCCCTAAGGCCTGCGCAGGCGATGCCCATATGCTGCTTGATAAATATACCAACACGAGAATTCTTCCTGATTTTTTTCCCTTTATCCTTACAATTATTCAACATAGCCTGCCCTGTGAAATCATGTTTGCTTTTATTTAACTGGGGTCAACAACGTTATTCAGTTCAATTACCACGTCAACTTATAAACTGATGTACCGCAACCCTTCCCATGCTTAAAAGATAGTTATTTACTTATTTAGACGCGGTAGGAATGCCGGTCACCCGGCACCCCCCGCACAGATCCCGGCGTGCGCTACTAACGCACCGGGCTCCTACCTCGGGTATTAACGTCAAAACATCAAAGGCACAACCCTCCTTGTTGCTTTGCGTATCAGTCTGGGCGCACTGTGCATAATAGTCCGGCGCTGTGTCCGGGTTATGTTTTACTCAGACCGATTCCCCTTGGCCAGCCCCCTTTCCTCCATTGCCTCCGCCGCCTTTTTACAGGCTTTGTTCGGCAACTTCTCAGGTACTATGGAGCTGTCCGACTTCCCATATTCGTTCATCATTGGATTCCGTCCTTAGACTTCCCAGTGCGGTCTTTGAAAAATTTCAAAGACAAATATGGGATCTCCCGGTTCCCGCGAAAGATGCTTCCGTACGTGCTCAAGGTCTCTGACCGCGCAGGGTCCGAATGTATCTCGCAATTACGATACATTCGATATTGCCTTCCGTACCGTCCAACTACGTCAGCACCCTGGAATATCGGGATTTCGCGGCTCAATACTCGGCCCATACGTTCCCCTGTCAACGCTTCAGCCATGTCATTACTGACACAGCCGCATGACTCGGGGTCAGTGTGGTTCGCTACTCCTTCACTGTATGAATCTTTCATTCACTACACCTTTCCGGTTTTAACCGGCGCTCTCTGGACGTCCCGCAAGTCCGCACTCTCTGGTATCACACGATAAATAATAATCAACTCTAAATGCTAAATGAGGAACTTTGAGTTCACGAAGTTGCTCGATTGCACCACGTACAATTCCTGATTTTCCAGAACCAGCGACACCCGTCAATAACACCAATTCCGGATCATCAGATTTGAGTATTTCATCGACAAGAGTGCCTGATTGACCCCTGGGAATCGTCTCTCCGCCTGCGCCAAAAGGTGTATATGTTTGAAGATATGCTTCTGTTTCGTCTTTCAACCGCTGTTGAATAGTAGGGTCAAACATCCATTCTTTAAACTTCAGCACCCCTTGTAATTTTATAGCATTTCGCACAGATTCTGACGTAAGGGTTTTATTAAAATTATTTTCAAGGATATCTCGAAGATTAGGAAAAGCAGCTTTCCCGCCACTTTGGAAGTATAGATCACCGTGAGATTCGATAAATGAGTCTAATTCTCTTTCTGGAATAATTTCAACGTGGCTTCGCTTAAGCCAATCGAATACTACTTTCTCGGGCTGCTGCCATTCCGTTTTTAATTGTTCAAAATGATCATTTTGATCTTTGCTAAGAATCCGAGTATATTGTTCAACGGAATTTGTTTTTTGCGCTTTTTCTGTAAGGGTTCTGAAGTCTTTGGCATTGTCTTGAGAGACGAAAAAACAGTGCGCATTTTCATCTGCCAATAACCGATTTGAAAACGCTTTTAATACCCCCTCTTTTTTGAGAGCATTGACTGTCCAATTCCCTGCGGGAGAATTCACCTTGGTTTGATGCCACTCTATAATTTTCCCACGAGCAATCGCAAATTCGAAACCTTGATATTCCGTTTCGACATCTTCGAATTTCAACCATTCAGCCTTATCAGCAATTACGTCTATTAAGAATCGGACAAGCCACTTCGCTTCGTATCGATTCCCGAGTTTACCTGCTATTCCGCCTAGTATCATTTTAAGTCAGTCCAAATATTAGTATCCTAATAGAAAAAAGAGCTTTAGGTTCACTCATATGCTTTCTATTGGCCGATCGCTGTTGCCGTCACACACAAAGAACATACTTAAACCAAGTTCGTTGTATATAGTTTCCATCTAATATCAAATTTAAAACTACTTGACGAGTAGCATTTCATTCTTATTAAATTACGAATTATCAATTAATCCCCCTTCCACAATTTTGATTTCTTCCTGGGTGAGGTTGTAGAGTTTGTAAACAAGCTGATCAATTTCTTCTTCAATGGCTTTTACTTTTGCTTGTTTTTTGGGGTTTTGCAGGTAGTCATTTGATTTGGTTATTGAAAGGATTTTATCAACGATTTCTATGAATGATTTCTGTTCGTTCTCAGATGTTTTTTTAATTGGTATCTCTGAAAGTGGCTTTTGATAAAGTTCCAACATCTCGCCTTTTCTTTTTCCTCGATGATAAAGCCAAAGGTAGTAAAGTTTTGAATTCAGTAACGCCAAAACATATTTTAGACAAATCGATTTGTCTTTTTCAGTAATGAAATAAACGTCTGCACTTGCATACCAAGGAATTTCATTGTAACCAAAACTGTTTAATTGACTTCGCTGAGGAACCACAATTTTAGCACTATTGAACGGAATATTCTTTCTAGTTGCAAAAACAACCCACCATTTCCCTAATTTCAATGCCGCTTGTATTTCACCCCTATCTTTCGGTCTGGCTTTTATTATCTTTTCAAATTTCTTGACGTGCTTCTGAACATCGTTATAATTAGATAAATTAATATAGCGAGTTAGATAAAGTAAATATTCATCTGATTTCAATTTTGTATAATACTTTAATATACTGGAGTTCTTAAACCATGGTTTTAATATTTCTTCAGACACAATCTTTTTAACTTCATTATCATTTAATACATAAATACCTTCGCCTTTAATGAAACCTACTTTAGGAAACTTTTTAATGTGCTTATTAGAAACTTTATCCGCCCCTGTTAGAATTCCTTGATTAACATTACAGATATGCCCCAAGGTTATATTTCTGCTCTTAACCTTTTCTAAAATCACCTGGATAGGATTCTTTGAATTTTTTGAGTTTCCTATCAGTCGAATGTAACATTCATTTCCATCATATAAAATTTTTTGAGCAACTTTATAGTAATTAGTTTTCTCATCATTGCCGTTAAGTATTTTCTGTAATATTTCTGGTGTGACAGTGCCTTGCCTTTGGGTTATGCAAGTTTGAAAAACTATTTTTTCATCCTGTCCTTTTTCTAATACTGTTATCATATTGTGCTGACCAAGAGCCGATTCAAATATTTTCAGTTCGTTAAAATTGATAAGATTCTTAATAATTGCCCGTTTCTTGAAATCCTGCCTTAATTTCGTTGCGGCTGTAGCGGTTGGATAATAATTTGTAGTGATAAAAGCGATGGCTGAATTTTGCTTTCCAAGATTAAGAGCCAGATGGAAAAAGAAATAAAATATATCCATCTTTCTTTGATAGAATTTACTTAATAATCCTTTTTTAGCTTCTTGAAAAATTTTCTTGTTTCCCCTTTCTCCTACATACGGCGGATTGGCAATCACTACATCAAAACCGCCTTTTTCATGAAACACCTCGGAAAAATAGACCTCAAAGTCAAATTCGGTATGTCCACTGGTTATTTCACTTATCAGTTTATCAATCTGCTTTTTGTATTCATGTTTTTTCGTTGGATTTGTTTCATTGAAAAATAGTGGTTTCAGTTTTTCCAGTTCATTGAAGAGATTAAAGTTAAACAGGTTTTTTTCAACTCCAAGCAAAGAATTCCCGCACACAATTTTATAATCCAGGTTCGGCAGCGGTTTGATATTCTTTATGTCATCCTCATCCACAACTAGCGAAAGCCACAGTCGGAGTTTGGCAATTTCTACTGCTCCGTGGTCAATGTCCACGCCGTACAGAGAATATTCAATGCAATCTCTTTTAAAGTTGTAGGGAGTCTTTTTTACTTTTTCCTGGTGAGAGTTTATATAGCTTTTTTCTAAACAATCTGTTTCAACAAAAAACATTCTTGCCTTAACAATTTCAGTCATCATCCCCACCGGAAAAGCGCCGGAACCAACGGCTGGGTCACATACTTTTATTTTAGAAAGGGAATTATCAATTTCATTTGCATGTTTTTTTAATTCAATAAAATGTTCTTTTTCTTTGTAATCGCCTTGGTAGTTTGCATTCTTCTCCTTCTTTTCTTTCGCTGTTTTGAGATGCTCAATATACTTTTCACCCTCAAGTATAAAGAATTCAATAGCTTCTTTTTTTGCTTTACCTTCTAATTTCGTTGCCAGGTAATTGATCAAACTCTGCTGACACATGTAATGGACAATCTCACGGGGAGTGTAATAGACTCCGAACTTTTTATTGAATTTGTTTTCTTCTCCTTTTCTGCCACTTTTTAATGCTTTTTTGAATTCAGCAAAGTTATCCAGACGGATGGCATTGAATTTTTCATAGGATTTTCCCAGAAGCTCCGGGTCAATGGCCACTTCCTTTTCCAGGGGTTCGTCCTCTTTAACGGTAAAATTGTAGCGGTCAAAGACATCCAGTATGCCTGTTCCTTTATCACCTTCTTTGGTTTTTACATTATTGGAAAAAAGCCTGCCAGGAATAAGTATATCGGTATGTACCCAGTCGTAATTACCAATGGGATCAAAAAGACCTCCGTTCAGGAAAGGAATTTTGCAGTTAAAACGGCTGTAGTAACCATCGTCATGGCTCCGGTCATTACGTAAAGCGTCATAAAAAAGGGGCTCCAGAATATCATTGAAGAAATTGTTGTAATCACCATGTTTTTTCTCAAACAGTTCCCGCAAAAAATGCTTTGAGCCTGTGTTCCAGTCATCATCGCGGCCCACACCGAACCAGCCTTTTTTCTGCAAAAAATAGAGGAATATAATCTGGCCCAGCAGTTTCTTGGCAAAGTTCACAGTATCAACGCTTTTGACCTCAAAATCGGCCTTTATTTTCGGATCTTTTTTAACAACCCTGTCCAGCTCTTCTTTGGTGTGCAGGAAAAGTTCACGGTATTTGAGGAAAAATTCTTTGGTGACTGTTTCAATATCAAAGGCTTTTTCGAGTTCTTTTAGGGTCGGGTCCTGAACCTTCTTTTCTAAGACAGGAAGCAGACAGCTCTGTGCGGTGTGACTATTTTCATTCTTGCCGACCAGAAACGAAAAGCGCCGTGCAGGGGTGAGCTCCTTTTTGACCTTCACTTTTTCGCCGGAGGTATCCAGGCGGTAATCCATTTTAACAAGGGAAAATCTCCAGTCTTCCGTATCAGGCGAGACAAAAGCGGCCAGGGCGGCATCTTTTAAAATGTCACCACGACTCCCGTTTAGATACCAGGCTATAAAATTCCTCTGCATTGTACGGGCGCGTTCAAGAGAAGTCTCTTTTTTAAGCTGGACAATCAAAAGATCAATTTTGTTTCCTTCTCTATCTTTATACTTTCCTATCCGCTCAAGAGTGGTAATATATGGTTTGTAGGCATCCGGAATAAAATTGCCACGGTAGATAAACGGCGCAGCCTCAATATGATCAAGCATGTTGCTGACAAGATAAGTAAATTTCCTTTTATCAAAAGGATTTTCTAAAGTATCTCGAACAAGCCTGATTGCAGATCTTTTATCCAAGTTCGTCCCCTCCGGCTAAAAATTCAGACAAAATAACTTCTCTTTTTGATGATATAATTGGTTTGTCAGGTCTTTCCACGCTCAGGATGTTATATTGCAATCCAGCCGCTGTCATCGATTCATTCATCCTCTTGATGCTGGTGCCCGCCCGCTCACAACTCCAGCCAGGGGAGAGTGTGCCTAACAAATTTATCTATTTATTTCCATACAGTTTCTATAAAGTTTGCACTGGAAATTTTTTTATCACTTGTCAATACAGGAATTTTGAGGTATTTTGCTGTAGATATAATGAGCCGGTCAAAGATTTCAGGAAAATCTATAGATTCGGCAATCTTATCGATTTGAGCCGTTAAACTTATAACCGAATAATTTTCTGAGCCCTTTATTTTTTCCAGTGTTTTTTCAAGGCTGATATCTATTCGTTTCTTTTCTGATAAATACAGAATTTCCACCAGCGAAATTGTTGAAACATAACAATGATGTTCTCCTCGCTCAATACCATTAATGATTTCAAATGCCCTTTTTCCAATTTTTCCTGTTTCGGAAAAATGTCGAATAACCGTCACTGTATCTGCAAGATATTCCATAGATCACACTTCCCTTTTTAGGATGGACTCAGGCATTTCCTGTCTGACTGCCTTAATTTCTTTATCTATATCCAAGCCTTCAAACCCCTTACCTTTCCAGATGCCTCTCATCTGAACAATTTTTCTTTTTTTATCCTTGTTTTGAGACAAAATAAAGGTGACGAAATTTTTGACTTCATCTAATCTATTCTCGGGAAGAAAGGCTAAATCTTTGTTAATTTCAGCTATTTTTAAGCCTGTGTTATGCATAAAATTTTCTCCTTTCATTTTCGTTATTGTTTGTAAATAAAACTCAATGTAATATTATTCTCCTCATTTATTTTTCTGTTCTCCGCTTAAATATTCAGACAAAATAACTTCTCTTTTTGATGATATAATTAGCTGGTCGGGTCTTTCCACGCTCAAGATGTTGTATGGAATGGTTTTCTTCAGTATCGCGAGAACCTTAAGCGGGTTGATCTCTTTTTCGATCTTTTTCTTGATTCCTTTAGTGGTGTTCTTTGGAATCACACCGTATTCGTATCCTTTCAAAACAAGCCTGATGTATTCCTCATCGTCATCGGTAAAGCCCTGGTATTTTCTAAATTCATTCGCTTTCAAACGCATGATTACATAACGTTCATTTGAAAGTCCTCCCCTGCCTCCTGATCCTTTGCCACCCAACACATCCCCTGATGTTATCAAATCAAACCGTGCCTTGTTTCTGTCCAGCATCGTGTAGTATTGTTTTGAAATTTTCTGTCGTGGTGTGTCAGGCTCACATTTAAAAATATCCACAGCCTCAAAAAAGGTAAGCTCTCTGGAACTTTTGCCACTGGAAATAAAAAACTTTTTCAACTTGCCCTTTCTAAAGAATGTAACCAATTGGTCGGTTTTCGCGTCATTATCTCTGGCAGAGCGAGCCTTTTTAGGGAGCAATTTGATCTTTTGAAAAAGTTCGGGCTGGTCGTCTCTGATATCCCGGATGAACTTGAGATATTCCAGCTCAGAGCGCCCTTCCTCATCATCATCGCCCTGATACGTCTTTTTGCTTGTAAGCCGTTTATATAAGCTATCACCAAAAAGTTCATGAGATGATACAATCTCTTCCTCTGTAAGATATCTGGCATCTTCACCCAGCGTGTCATGAAATGCCTGGATCTTGGCTTTGATGTTATCTTCAAGACCAATATGCCTGTCTGATTGGTCAGTAGGAAAGAAGTTAAAAATGTAGATGTTTTTGTGTTCAGTGCCGACGCGGTTCACCCGTCCTACCCTTTGAAGCACTTTTGTCGGATTCCACGGCAGATCGTAATTAATGATAATATTGGAACGGTGCAGGTTGACACCTTCAGCGAGGATATCGGTGCTGATCAGGATGCGTAGTTCATCATTTTGGACTTTGCATGTTGGATCGTAATTTTCCTTTATCAAGTCTCTTGCAACGGGAACTGGCTTTCTGCCATCAGACAACAGACCTCCATTGCTGGAATAGAACAAGATTTTATCCGGAAAATGTCTGTTCAGATTTTCAAACAAATAATCGCCTGTTTCCTTAGATTCGGTGAAAATAATGATCTTTTTGCCTTTGAGTTCTTTATCGGTTTTCAGGTCATGAATAAATGTTTCTATTTTAGGATCTGAATCTACTACTGCCCATAGATCCCGAATGGCTTTGAGTGATTTAAGATCTGCATTCAAATATTCTATTAATTCCGGCTTAAATTCATCGGTATTATATCTTTCAAGCTTTTCCTGCTCTATGAGCTGAAGTATTTTTTCTTCATTGTCTTCATCCAGGAGATCATAAACATCCACTTTTTTGCTGATAAGAAGCGTCCCCTTGTTGAACATATCAATGAAATTCACATAGGATTCAACAAAGCGATCCAATGTCTTGCGGAAGGCATAGAAGCTGCTTTCAAGCCGCTTAACTATAATGACCTTCATAAAACCGCCGACATTTCGCTGGCTCTGCTTTTCAAATTCAGGAAGTTCCTCTTTTAGGTAAAGAAGCGGTGTGTAACGTGCGTATTTAACTTTTTTCAGCAAATCTATGGTTTGACTAAAAACAGTGCTTATATGTTCATCAAACTGGTAAATGAATCGCCTCGGATCTTCAACATCAGGAAAAAACAGACCCTGTTCATCAATATCATTGCCGAAATATCTGGAAACCTCGGCTCGTGTTCGTCTAACCATGATGTACTTGAGTATATTCTCACGGATCTCCTTTGATCCTTCCTGTATGATTCCCATATATCCCGGGTCGGATTTAGTGATGCCTTTGAGTTTATGCTCTAATCTTTTAAAAAACTTTTCAAGGTTCGGCACTCCTGGAATAGTGGATTTTTTGGGAATTTGAAAGAGTTTTAACTGGCTGAGAATATCATCAAAAGTATTGTTTAGCGGTGTAGCTGAAACCAGTATAACCTTTTTGCCAAAACAGATCTGATGTATGCTTTCAAAACTTTGCGTGTATTCATTTCTGAAACGGTGGGCTTCATCTATGAAGATATAGTCATATTTATCCGCCCCATCTTTTATTACTTGATCAAGTTTTCCAAGGGATTCCACCCTGAATTTTTGAATTCCAAATTCAAAGAATGTTTCTTCCCAGTAATCCTTCAGGACAGGTGGACAGATTATCAGTTTACTGCCGGGCAGTTGCTGCGCCAACAAAGCAGAAATATAGGTTTTTCCCAAACCGACAACATCGGCCAGAAATACACCGTGGTATGCATCCAGGATTTTCCTGGCAGAAACGACAGCCTGCTTTTGATACTTCAGATCCATGAAGCCTTCTGGGAGGTATAGATCAATTTCCTCATCAAGATTGATGTCTTCCTTCAGATATTCGTAAAGCATTTTAAGATAGAGGTGATAGGGTGTGATAGTGTCATTGAGCCAGGTTTTGTTCCGGATGGTTTCGACGTATTCCTGTGAGATGTTTACACCGTCTTTCCATAGCGTTTCAAATTGGTTTAATGCAAAATCAACATCAGCCTTGTCCTTTAATTCGACGTTGAATTCCCTGTTTGCGACAAGTCCGCTTTCGGAAAAATTGCTGGAGCCGGTAATAACCCTGCCAAAATCCAGTTCTCCTTCTTTGAAACGGCTGATATAAACTTTTGCGTGGATGTTTTCGCTTGGATAGGCCCGCAACTCCATCTTTTTTCCGTTGCCGCCGTTGGCTATGTCTTGTTTTCTGTTTAGACAGTCAGCGGTAAGAAATTCTATAAATTTTCTAATGCCGATTTCGGTTTCATAGGAGTCCTCAGATCCATCTATCTCAGATGCTGTCTGGTCACTGAATATACGTTTTGTTCTGCTGTGGGATTCAAAATCAAATTCTCCCCTGGATCGTATTGATTCAATGATTTCATAAGCTTTCCGATCAATATTCAACCCGACTAAAATTCTGATTTTGTCAATGGATTCGAAAGATTCGCATAATTGATGAAAGCCGCTGGTACGGAAATATCCGACCAATACATCAAAGTATTGAACGTGCTTCAGTGTCTTTTTGAATCGATCAAGTAATGTATAGCCTGGTTCATTTGTGAAAAAGGTTGTGTCGGTAATCATCTGACTTTTTCCTGTTGTATTTAGTAGTATCCATCCAGAAATGCGGTTCGTACTTTGGACGATTTTAAATATAAAATTTCAATATCATGCGCACAATCCAGGGTCAAACCACAAATTTTCAACCTGTGCGGTTAGGAGATTCCTGAGCCCTTCCGAATGATCTAATCCTCATCGGCCGGTTCTCGTAGGGGCGGGCTTACCCCGCCCGAATCAATTTGGCTGGCGGCATAAAGCCGCCCCTACTTGTTGTTTGCAATTTTCAGTGAAACTCTGTGTCGTTCCGTGGTGAACTTTTAGGTTTAATTTTTTTGGGTTGATTTATTAGTATAACTAATATAGATCAGACAAAATAAAAAACCATAAAGGAGTTTTTAATGCAGAGCAATATAACAGGAATGATTCATGTACTTGAATTTGAGTGTCAGGCCCCTTTGAATTTTTATGAACATTGCAAAAAGTGCCCGCGTTTTGACGATAATTGTCCTGATTTATCCTTAGGCGTGGAAATTCTGAGAAGAAAAAAGAAAATTGATTATAGTGGTGAACCAATATCAGAAGAATATGTGGATGTTAAAGCTTTTAATTGCCAGGCCCCTCTTAACTATTTTGAAAAGACACGCAAAAAATGCGGTCATCAGGGCCGTTGTCGTGAGGAAGGGCTTCTGCTTGCCCTGTTAAATGGCAATAAAATATTAGACTACTCACAAAAAACAGCAATTCAATTTCCAAGCATTAAACGACGCGGCAAAAAAATGGCTTCACCTGAAGTCACAAGAAAAAAAAGAGCTGTTTCCTGATTTGTAGCCGCTCACGGTTCACAGGTTTTTTAACTGTAAACTGTTAACCGTGAACGGTTACAGCGCTTTTTCAATTGTTGCGGAATTCAGCAATAACAAGCCTCATATCCTCAAAGAACCCTTGCTCTATCGGACATGTTTCGCACTGGAATTCATTAATACAAGGATTTAAGGAATGTTGCCCCATTTTCATGGTGCGCATTTGTGGTATTTTTTTATCGGGCACCATTTCAATACAGCCGGTAGGGCATATATAAGTGCATGAACCGCAACCGATACAAACATCTGATGCTACCTTGAACGGCGTAGCTACCTCACGATCAATGCCACGGCTTACAAGGCCTATTGCACTGACACCCACAACTTCTTCACAAAAACGTACACAAAGACCGCACAGGATACATTCGGTAGAATCTTGTTTCTTGAACCTGGATGATTTAATACCCATCTGCTTTGCTATAGCATGAAGGCTCGATACATCAGGGCACCTTGCAAGAAGCAATTCAATAATCATCTTTCTGATATTTCTGAGTTTTGCTGTATCAGTAAAAACTTCCATGCCGCCTTCAACTGGAAAATTACATGCGGTCACAAGTTTTCGCTGCTTATTTATTATAATCTCAACCATACAAAGACGGCATGCTCCATAAGGCTTGAGGGCTTCATGATAGCATAGCGTCGGGATAACGACTCCTGCTTTTTTTGCTGCATCAATTATAGGAGCTCCACTGTCAATCCGCACCATTTGTCCATCAATTGTTATTGGGACTTTCAATCACCTGTCTCCTGATACCATAAATATTGAAGATTGAAGCATATTTGGTAGTAACAGTTCACGGTTGTCGGTTCACAGTTCACAGTTTTTTCAATGAACTATGCAACGAGTGAAGCATTGACGTACTGATAACTTACAAGATTTTTTCCAAACTTCTAAATCTTCAAAAGAGGACCCCATAATTTTCCTCTATCTTCTGTTTTTTTCAACCGTGAACCGATAACTGTAAACCGTGAACGGCTATACCTAAATTGAGTTTTCACAACTGAGCCTCTTGCTTTCACCTATATTTATGTTTTGATCAACCGTAAACTGTAAACCGTTAACGGTTACCCTATATTACTATAACAGCCTTCCGTTTACATAAATTATAACAGATTCCGCATTTAATACATTTTGCTGTATCTATTCTATGTGGTTTTTTCTTTTCACCTGAAATCGCTTTCTCAGGGCATTTAACCTTGCATAGCGTACAACCGTTACATAATGTTTCGTCAATCATGTATTCAAAAAGATTCTTACAAACACCAGCCGGACATTTTTTATCATAAATATGAGCAACATATTCATCATGAAAATAGCGCAGAGTACTTAGAACAGGATTGGGCGCAGTTGCGCCAAGACCGCACAAAGAAGTCGAAATCATAAAATGGCCAAGTTCGGTAAGAGCCTCAATATCTCCTCTTTCTCCCTTTCCTTCGCAAATATTCGTCAGAATATAATGCATCTGTTTCAAGCCTTCCCTGCATGGAACGCATTTGCCGCACGATTCAAACAACAAAAAGTTAAGAAAATATCTGGCTATATCCACCATGCATGATGTTTCGTCCATAACGATCATACCACCAGAGCCCATAATGGCCCCGGCTTCTTTAAGGCTGTCGTAATCAACCGGCATATCTATCTTGCTGATTGGAATGCAACCTCCGGAAGGACCACCTGTTTGAACCGCCTTGAAACGCTTATCCTTTCTGATCCCTCCTCCTATATCAAAAATTATTTCTCTAAGGGTCGTTCCCATCTCAACTTCTACCAAACCTGTATTTCTTACCTTGCCGACAAGAGAAAATATTTTTGTCCCCTTACTGCCCACGGTTCCAATATTAGAATACCAGTCAGCGCCCTTTAAAATAATCTGTGGTATATTTCCAAAAGTTTCTACGTTATTTATAATTGTAGGTTTTCCCCATAATCCCTCAAAAGCAGGATAAGGAGGTCTTGACCGTGGTGTGCCGCTCTTACCTTCAATTGAAATTATAAGTGCTGTCTCTTCACCACATACAAAGGCGCCGGCTCCTTTATTTATCGTTATGTTGAAATCAAATCCTGTGCCCATTATATTGTTTCCCAGTAGACCATATTCCTCAGCCTTCTGTATGGCAATTGATAAATGTTCAATTGCTATTGGATATTCTTCCCTTACATAAAGAAATCCCCGGCTTGCCCCTATTGCAAAAGCAGCTATTATCATGCCTTCAATAATACGATGCGGATCACCTTCCATAAGGCTGCGGTCCATAAAAGCTCCGGGATCACCTTCGTCACCATTGGCAATGACATACTTTATATCACTTGGGGCAGCACTGCATATCCTCCATTTAAGACCTGTTGGAAATCCTCCTCCTCCCCTCCCCCGCAGGCCTGAGGCAACAA
The DNA here is from genome assembly GCA_030272815.1 of Deltaproteobacteria bacterium. Lineage (GTDB taxonomy): Bacteria > Desulfobacterota > Desulfobacteria > Desulfobacterales > ETH-SRB1 > B13-G4. Next base: position 13,538 of record JAJSZT010000046.1, on the reverse strand, counting down.
CTGTTTCCACTATTTCTGCCGGAGTCATAGCACTTAAGGCTTTGCATAAAGTAGAATATCCATCTGCTGCAATATAGTCTTCAATATCAGTTGGATCAATCTTGCCGCTGTTATAAGATATATGTTTTTTTTGTTTTTTGTAGAAGGGTATATCCTTTTCACAAATAACTAATTCTTTTGTTTCCGGGTCTCTCCACAATAATCTTTCTACTACATTGCCCTGGACAAGTGTTTCGGAAAGAATATCCACTACATCGCCAGGAGTCACACAGCAATAGAAAATGTTTCCAGGCTCAATGACCATGATTGGGCCCATCTCGCAAAAACCGTGGCACCCCGTCTTTTTGATTGTTACCTTATTCCCAAGGCCTTGCTTTTCAATCTCATCCTCTAAAGCATCAATAACCTTTGCAGACTTCCTTGCCCGGCAACCAGTATTGCATATTCTGATGAGCATCTTTGCGGAATCTCTCTGCTGTTGAATCGATTCTCTCAGAGTCTCCAAGTTTGATATGCTGTTAATCCCCTTCAACCTTATAACCTCTTTGATTCTGAGTGATACGATGATAAAATTTTCTCTATTTTGCTGGGACTGACTGCGTCATGATAATCTTCATCTATCATCACCACAGGCGCCAAAGCACATGTCCCAAGGCAGTTTACTGTCTCAAGTGAAAACATACTGTCATCTGTGGCCTCACCTTCCTTGATATGCAATGTCCTTTTCATCTGCTCTAAGTTTTGTGATGCCCCACCAAGATGGCATGCTGTCCCACAACAAACCCTGATTGTATGACGTCCCCTGGGTGTTAAGCTGAAGGTCTTGTAAAATGTGGCAATGTCAAAAATCCTTGTCAGATTCAGCTCCAGCTTTTCAGAAATGTAACGAAGAGTATCTTCGGGAAGATAATTTTCAATACCCTGAACATCCTGCATAATACTTATTATTGCCGAATGCTTATATTCATGTTCTTCTAAAATTCTGTCAACTTTTTCAATATTCATGTCAAACCTTGAGTATATAGTGCCTGAACGAAAACCCCTGGTTCCGAGCGGTCATTGCGAGGAGTGAGGAACGAACGACGAAGCAATCCCCTTGTTTCATGGAGATTGCTTCGGTCGTACCTCCCTCGCAATGACAGGAAAACTGTAATTCAGGGAGTTTTCGTTCAGGCACTATATAAAGCATCATCCATTTTTTACTGTATATTTCCGCCAGCAGGGCATTGTGTGTGTACCCCGAAAACCTTCATTTACCTTCTTGAACATCGTTCTCCGGCATAAATCCTGCAAAAAATCATTAACAGGCTCCAGCCTTTTTAAGAAGTTTTCATCAACATACCCCTCGTCTAAAGACAATTTCTGTAGTTCCCGTGCTATCCTGCTGAATCTAATACCTTGCGGACAAATAAAATAACAACTGTTACATAAGCAGCAGAACCAGATCAGATCAGATGAGAGAACTTCTTCTCTCATCCCCAAAATTATCATATGTATAATACGCCGCGGATCAAAATCCTCTATGACTTTCCGCACAGGGCAAACCCCTGTGCATGAGCCGCATGTATAGCAGGGCTTAATTTCTTCTATCCCTATTTTTTGAGCGATCTCGTCTTTGAATTTGGAATCTGCTTTTTGTAAAAGGACTTTTTCCATAATGTCATGTTTCACATAATTTCTCATACCGTGCCATTTCATTCACCAAAACCGTCAACAACTTCTCTTCCGACGGCAGATGACCATATGTTTCATCTTTTTTCATCTGTTTTGCCTGTTTTGCAAAGGCCATCCTTACTTTCATGCCTTCAACAGCCATGCTTGCGGCTTTTATTTTACGCATCAGTTCTTCACGTTTGTGTCCTTCGCCGATGCCCAACGCTCCAATATCTTTTATTTTACCAGTAAATTCAGTAATCAACTTAACAAAAAGAGGGCCTTCAGCAGCGGACGCCCATTCAAGAGCAACTCTGTCTGTATTAATTTCCAGGCTCTTAAGTATCATTCTTATAAATGCAATTTTGTTTATGGCTTCATAATTACCAGACCGGTAATGGCACTCGCCCAGATGTCACCCGCCAACAAATATGCCATCAGCTCCATTAATAAATCCTTCAAGTATAAAAACAGGATCTATCCTTCCGGTGCACATCACCCTGATCACTCTTATATTAGGAGGATACTGGAATCTTGCTACACCTGCTGAATCTGCCGCCGCATAACAGCACCAGTTACATAAGAAGCCGAGTATTTTGGGTTCGTTTACCATAATTTTATTCCTTAATCCCTCTGGGGAGTGAGCAGTATGGAGTAGGCCGTCAAGCTAAAAGGCTATGAACATCGAACATCGAACGCCCAACGTCGAATTTTGAATAAGGTATTCTGCCAATTTATAAACTGACGGAGCGAAGCGATTTCATCATTCGATGTTCAACGTTGGATGTTCGATGTTTCCGACGTTCAAAAAACGCTTTACTCTTTTGATACTATTGACTATCAAATCACGATATCCTCGATATCCAGTGCCACCACGCCTCATATTCCTTACTCCTTACTATCCCCAAAAGCCTTAATTTGAGCTAAAATCTGCTCATCTGTAAATCTTCCCATATTTATCGCCCTTGCAGGACAATATGATGAACATACACCACACCCCTTACAGGCAGCCACAACTATCTCTGCCTTCCTTTTCTTGTTAATCCTGGTCATTTTTATCGCATTATATGGACAGAAATACTCGCATATGCCACAGCCAATACACTTATCTGTATCACAGGAAGATACGATGGGTTCGGCTTTCACATATCCTCGTGCAAGCAAAATAGAAGCCTGAGATGCTGCCGCCTTGGCCTGGAAGATTGATTCATCAATCGGTTTAGGGAATTGTGACATACCGCAGATATAAATCCCGTCAACATATGAGTCCACCGGCTTTAATTGTACATGTGACTCCAGAAAAAACCCCTCTGCTGATTTAGTTACAGATAAAGCTTTTTCTAGTTTCTTATCTTCCCTTGGAATGATTGCAGTGCTTAAAGCTAAAATTTTAGCATCTATAACAACATCCTTATTTATGATTGGATCCCTGACAGTTACACAAACCCCGCCGTCAATTTCTGTAACATCCGGCTTATGTTTTATGTCATATCTAATGAAGACAACTCCCCTATCTCTGGCATCTTTATAGAAGTCCTCATGAAAACCATATGGCCTCATGTCCCGGTACAGGATGTAGATATTGGTCGCAGGATTTATTTCTTTAATTTTTAAGGCATTTTTAATAGCCATACTACAACAGATACTGCTGCAATATGGATGTTTATCATCACGAGAACCAACGCATTGAATCATAACAACGGAATCTTCTTTGTCAGGTATATATTGACCAGAAGCAATTCTTTCTTCAAGTACATGCTGGAGTAAAACATTCTCGCTCTTTCCATACAAATATTCATCAGGCTCATAAACTGCTGCGCCATTTGCAAGAATAATAATTCCATGTTTCAACTCTTCACGATCAGTTCCATGATTTGCGCCTGTTGTTATAACTGTGTGAAAATTTCCCACAAATCCATTGACGCTTTCCACCTCGGATTCTGTAATAACATTAATAAGATCGTGGTTGTTTACCTTATCAATAAGCTCGTTTAAATATAACTTTGGATCTTCGCCCTCTAAGGTGTAATGAATATTGCGAAGATTGCCTCCCAGTACGAATGTTTTTTCAATCAGATAACATTCAAATCCTTGCCCTGCCAAAGATAATGCGGCAGTCATACCGGCAAGTCCTCCGCCAATAACCAATGCCTTTGGGATAATGTCTATAACGGGTTCAGCAAGGGGTTGAATCAACCCGGCCTTTGCAACAGCCATGCGAATAAGATCTTTTGCCTTCTGAGTCGCCTCCTCTTTCTCATAGGCATGCACCCAGGAACACTGATCGCGTATATTAACCATTTCAAAAAGACATTTATTTAATCCTGCTTCCCTTATAGTTGTCTGAAATAACGGTTCATGTGTTCTGGGAGTACATGCTGCAACAACAACGCGGTTAAGCTTTTCATTAATGACGGTTTCCTTTATCAAAGCCTGTGTATCTTCTGAGCAGGAATAAACATTATCAGTACTGACTACAACGCCGGGAAGTGTCTCAGCATATTTTTTAACGCCAACGACATCCACAACTCCACCGATATTCTTCCCGCAATTGCACACAAAAACCCCTATTCTCAAATCTTCCTGGTCAATAGATATTTCTTCAGCAAATGCCTTTTCAGAGATCAGCGTGCCACGTGACTTTTTCAGCAGTTCCGAAGCACAAACTGCTGCCCCGCTTGCCTGCATAACGCTGTCAGGCAGGGGCATCGGCCCTTTACATCCACCTGCAACATAAATACCTTCTCTAATAGTGTTAAGAGGGTTAAAAAGTCCGGTCTGAAAAAAACCATGGGTGTTTAGCTTAATGCCGGCAGTTTTTGCCAAAGAATAATTTTCTTTATGTGGTTCCAAGCCCATTGGGAGTACAATAAGGTTGAATGTATCATGATGCAGAGTTCCATCTTCCTTAATATATTCTATTACGAGATCTTCAGTATCTTTATCATGTTTAATCTCAGAAACCCTGGAACGGATAAAAGTTACACCGCTTTTCCTTGCTCTTTCATAGAAAGTCTCAAAACCTTTGCCATATAGCCTCATATCCATAAAGAATATTGTAATATCCAGATCCGGTTCATGCTCAAGTGCAACTATGGCGTCCTTAACAGCATATTTACAGCAAACCGAAGAGCAGTAGCTTTTACCTGATATTTGCGTACGGGAACCAGCACATTGAATAAAAGCTATCTTCTTCGGTTTTTTCAGATCAGACGGTCTTAAAATCTTTCCCATGTATGGTCCGGAAGCACTTGATATACGCTCGAATTCGAGACCTGTTACAATATTTGGAGAATCCTTATAACTATACGACTCTATACTACCTGCATCACATTCCTTAAAACCTGTAGCCATAATTATAGAACCAACATGATACTCGAATACCTCTGCTTTTTGATCAAAATTAATGGCACCGGTCTGACATGCTCGTGTGCACTGCTTGCATTCTTTTCTATTCAGGAACAGGCAATAATCAGAATGAACTGAATAAGATGAAGGAACGGCCTGGGTATATTGAATATCAATGGCTTTTCTGAGGGATAGATTCTGGTTGTAAGGATCTGGGATGGTAACAGGGCAGTATTGGGCACAAACACCACAACCAGTGCATTTTGTTGCATCTACATAACGGGGATAACATAAGATTTTTACAAAAAAATTTCCTGCAATACCAGAAACTTCTTTAATTTCCGCATTTGTAATAATTTTTATATTGGGAGACCGACCGGCCTCCACCAGCTTGGGCGCAAGTATTCAGATAGCACAGTCATTGGTAGGAAATGTCTTATCCAGACCAGCCATGATCCCGCCTATGGCTGATGACCGTTCAACAAGATAGACATAATAACCGGCTTCAGACAAATCCATGGCTGCCTGTATTCCGGTAATTCCACCGCCAACAACCATCACGGCGCCAATAAGCTTGTTATGTCCATTATTATTTTTCATTTGTTGTAATATTTTAGCGGATATATTTTCTAAAATCTAAAGTGTTACCATTTGAGTAACCGTTCACAGTTGTCGGTTCACAGTTCACAGTTATCCCAATGAACTATGCAACGAGTGAAGCATTGACGTACTGATAACGTACAAGATTTTTTCCAAACCTCTAAATCTTCAAAAGAGGACCCCCATAATTCTCCTCTACCTTCTGTTTTTTCAACCGTGAACCGATAACTGTAAACCGTGAACGGTAACCCATTTGTTTAATCTTCTACCAGTTCCAGCGCCCCAGTATTACACCACCTTACGCAAGATGGGCTCGGTGGTATGCCGCAGAAATCACACTTTAAGGGAATTCCAGTTTCAGCTTCAATAAAATAAGGTTTTTGCGGGCATGATGCCCTGCAGAATGCGCACATGTCATATGTTTGATCACCAATAACAATATACTGTTTAGAAGTACATGCGGCATCCACAAAAGGACCTGCTATCACAGGATAATATCTGTTGCCGTCTCTCATCACTCTTATGCGTGCCCGCCTTGGATTTACTGTATTAGCCACATGATTGAGTGAACATGCAGCCTCGCAATGCCTGCAACCAGTGCATTTGGTATGATCTATCTTTATTCTCGGCATTATTATTCCTCCAGTCCAGGCTCCCCCTGCTCACTCCATCCTCTTAATTGATAATATTCTGGAAGCATTTCCTTAACATGACTGATTTGGCCTTCAGCAGGTCCATCTGGAATTGGTTCTTTAAAAAAACGTTCGGGAAGAGTGTCATGGCCCATATTGAAGCCGGCTTTCATGTTATATATTCTCTCTATATTCCAAATTCTTTCACCTATAGATAACAGATCATCGGCCTTATAATTTGTCCCAAGACAGCTATTTACCATGGGAACATAATTATTAAATTTTAACCCCATCAAAGGCCAGTTGCATAGACCAAGTGAATCCACAACAGCAGAAGTATCCTGATATCTCTTTACTAATGATGCTTTGCCTTGAGTCTCTAATGGATCAAGATTCTCATGAACATTGAGAAGTTCATCAATAAAAGTATAGCCATATAAATGATGCGGCCCATAATTACATGTGGCAAAATGGAGCCCCATTCCCTGAATAGCCCGGGGATCAAAAGGAGCTAAAGAAAGACCTTTTACACCCATAAAAATTTCAGGCATATTAAAAGACTCGGAAATTGCCATTCCTCCCTGACCAAGTCTTCTGGCATAACCCTTTTTTGTTGAAATCAACCTTATTGCTTCAATCATGGAATCAGCATTGCCGAATGAAATATCTATTTTTAACTCTTCGGGAGTAACGGCTTTTTTTTCAACCAATTCCATAACAGTTGCGAAATTGCCTCCTGTGGCTACAGGATCCAGCCCCATTTCACCACACAGCATACTCATCACACCGATTGCTGAAAGATCGCTTATACCGCAATTGAATCCCAAAGAACCTATTGCAAGATATGTTGGAACCATTCCTTTTCCTTCAAAAACAGAATATTTGACATCTGCTTTTTTAATACATGCAATAGGACAGGCAAAACACCCGCGCCCTCTCAATGCAAAGGCGCTGTTCAAAGCTTCGGTACCAATATTCTTTAATGGCTGGGAAGTACTGCGAAAATTATTTCTGGGAAGAATGCCTTTCTGATAACAAAGTCCTACTAAAAATGCTGTCCCCCACTGAGACATTGATTGTGATGTTAAAGGCGCGCTATTGAGTTTATTGATCAAAGTATTAATCACCCGCACAAACCGACTGCCATCAGCAACCTGCAGGGAATGCTGTCCTTTTACAGCAACGGCCTTAAGATTTTTAGCCCCCATTACCGCACCAATACCGGCGCCTCCAACAGAAAGGAATCTATCATTTACCAAATTGGCTAATGGAAGAAGTTTTTCTCCGGCAGGACCAATTGATACTAAATAAGTTTCACGCGCTATCCATGGATCATCAAGATTCTTTTTAAAAAGCTCCTCAGTCTCTGCAGTTGATCGTCCCCAGTACTCAAGGCCGGGAATAAGCTTTACCTTATCATCTTTAATAGAAAGAATAACCGGCGCCTCAGATTGACCTTCTATTATAACTATGTCAAATCCAGCATACTTTAACTCAGCACCAAAATGTCCCCGCATTTTTGCGCATGCCAGGGTCTGTGTTAATGAAGACTTTGTTATTACATTGCATGAAGCCCCGGTTATTGCTCCTGTCCCAACAAGTGGGCCTGAACAAAAAATCAGCTTATTCTCTGGAGAAAGCGGATCTATATTGGGATCAACTTCATCTGCAAAAATTTTTACTCCCAGACCCCGTCCACCTAAATACTTTTCGAGAAGATCAGTATCAAGCTTCTCTACCTGGTGTTTACCGTCGGTCAAATTTACTCTTAAACAACGACCGATCCAGCCATTCATCTCTCAATCCCCTTATATAAAAAAAGCGGTTAGCCTTTAGCCTTTAGCTTTTAGCTTCTGGATTAAATACACTAATTGCTAACGGCTAACCGCTAATAGCTTCCACAAATTATGCAGCACCTTTAAGCCACTCCACTGTTTTTTCTCTCAAGGCTTGATCATAGCCGAATGCAACACAGGCAGTACGGCAACAACCACAGCCAATACATTTGTCAGTATCAACATAAATAGAACCCTGCTGGTCTATAATTGCACCTACTGCACATACTGGTAATGCATAACAGGATTTGCAGTTGTGTTTACATATAACATTTAGCATGTTTTGATCTCCTTTATTATTTTTAGTAATATTTCACCACGGATTTTCACGGAATTACACTGAATTATCAAAATACACTTCTCAAAATTATAACCAAGGCCAAGTTCTTTATATACTTCCCGTGCTGCAACTATAATTTTATAGCTCAAATCTTCATATAGTCTATCGGGCGGCGTAAAGCCGCCCCTACTTGTTCTTTACAATTTTCAGTGAAAGTCTGTGTCGTTCCGTGGTGAAGTTTTACTATTTTTGTAATAATTAACCTAAAATTTTATCTACTTCTTCCGCATCAGAGTCCATGACATAGGAAATTCCAGAAATTTCAGCAGAATCTTTTGTCAGGGCAACAATATCATTACGGTCAATATATTTAAGAGCAAACTTTCTTGCTCCGGCCATAAATTGCTGAAGCCCTTGCTTAAGCCTGTCTATATAAGAATAAAGGCCAATTGCCCCGGCAGGAAGGTTGCTAAAATCTTTTCCATATCTCTCCCTAAGCTCTGCCCCAACAGCAAATAAACGAAGATACCCTTCTGCAACATCTTCACCTTCAAGCTCCATTTTCTCAGCCATCAATTTCCCATGAGTTTTACCTACCATAGCGGCAGTGAGAATAGCGCGACCAAGGCATATAGCCTTTACATAAGGCGCTCCCAAAGCAATTGCTTTAAAAAGATGATCTTCAAGTGACAGTCCGCCTGCCATAGCTATAGGCGGAATATATGCTCCTTTTGAAGCTAAACGCCGGCACATCTGATAAGCCAAACATTCAAGCTGTACCGTGGGGATACCCCATTCATTCATCATACGCCATGGGCTCATTCCTGTCCCACCACCGGCTCCATCTATAGTCAAAAGATCAATTTTCGCATTAGATGCGTATTTAATTGCCCGAGCCAGATCTGCTGGGCGATATGCACCTGTCTTCAGAGTTACATATTTTGCACCAACAGAACGAAGCTTCTCTACTGATTTATAAAAATTATCTTCATCAACCATGCCAAGACGTGAATGACGCTCAAACTCAGTTATACCGCCTGTCTTAAAAGCCTCCTGAACCGCAGGGTTAGTTGGATCTGGGAGAACTATATAACCTCTCTCCTTCAGTTCTATAGCTCTCTCAATTGACGGCAACTTAACTTCGCCACCTATATCCTTGGCCCCCTGCCCCCATTTTAATTCAAATATTTCAATGCCTAATTTTTCAATAACATACTCAGGCACACCTAATTTAGTATCTTCAACATTAGCCTGAATAATGATGCCGCCATGACCATCATACCATTTTCTAAAAGAATCTACCCGACGTTCCATCTCTGGGGACCTGGAAATCCTGCCGTTTGAAAATTCAGCATTAGGATCCATTCCACAAACATTTTCTCCAACAACAACTAAAACTCCTGAAATAGCAGCGCCAACAGCCACCTCATCCCAGTTGATTCGGGCGATGTCGGTTGATCCAACAGCACCGGTAAATACAGGAAACTTAAGCTTTATGCTATTGTCCGCTCCCACAGTTGTTGCAGTATCTACTGCAGGAAATGTAGCTTTATCTGAATCAGCTTCAATTCCAACGGCACCGACAGCGGTTCCCTGAATATTGAAATGTGAAAAATCTACTGGATAATCTTTTTCAGATCCGGCTGTAATTTTACCAAAAGGCAGCGGATAAAGCACCTCTCTGCCTTTTAAAGCAGATCGACCAATTTCACATGGGCCTTCACAACCATCAACACAGGTAACACAAATTCCAGATACAGGTGCCGGGGTTACTCTAGTGGTTGTAAGAGTAGCAGCGCTTCTATTAGGTTTGCTAAACGACATAATCAGCTTTCCTCCTTCTTAGTGTTTTTTAACTATTGCCTGAACGAAAAGTCCGGTTTTTGGTAGGTTGGGTTGAGCGTAATCAGTTATGTTGGGTTTCGTACCTCAACCCAACCTACGAATATCAAACAATTACCAAAATATGGTTTCGGTGAGCGAAACCCAACGAATAATGTGGCATGGGTTTTCGTTCAGACACTAACTAAGTTGAAATAAAAAAAAGCGCCATTTTCCTCAAAAAAAGAAAAGACGCCTTTGTCTTCTAAAAAAAATTTCCGAACGCCGTTGTTCGAATCTGTTTTTTTAGTTGTATTTATTTATTTTGTCAAGTATTTTCACTTGAACCTAAATCAAGCATCGAGGAATTTGCAAAAATGTGTGCCATGAAACGGATAGAAGACGTTACCCTGCTTTATGAAATCAGCAAAACCCTAAATGAACACCTGGATCTTAAAAAATCTTTATATAAGGTTTTAGATATTCTGTCTAACTCAATGGATATGATCCGTGGAACCATTACTATTCTGAATCCCCTGCGTAATGAGATAAACATAGAGGTTGCTCACGGCCTTTCCATGGCCGCCATGAAAAGTGGAAAATACAAATTGGGTGAGGGCATCACAGGCAGGGTAATTGAAAGCGGCAAAGCCATAGCAATACCCAAAATAAGCGAGGAGCCTCTCTTTCTTGACCGTACTGCTTCCAGAAAGTCAAAACAGGGCAATGAGCTTTCGTTCATATGTGTACCGGTAACAAAGGGCGGCCAGATTATAGGAGCTATCAGCGTAGATAAGACATATGACGAAAATTATTCTTTAGAGGAAGGTAAAAAACTTATTTCTGTAATAGCCACGATGATTGCAAGGCATGTAGTTAATCTGGAAATAATCCATCTTGAAAAGGAACAACTTAGAGAAGAAAATACAAGACTTAGAAACGAACTGAAAAAGAAATACCGAATTACTGATATTATCGGAAACAGCAACAAGATGAGAGAAGTCTTTCATATGATCACTCAAGTTTGCAAGAGTAATGCAACAGTATTGATTCGAGGAGAAAGCGGAACCGGCAAGGAGCTTGTGGCAAACTCCATACATTATAACAGCAATAGATCTAAAAAACCATTTGTTAAAGTAAACTGTGCGGCACTTCCTTCAAACCTTATAGAAAGTGAACTTTTCGGGCATGAAAAAGGAGCCTTTACCGGCGCTGTTAAACAAAAGCTGGGCAAATTCGAGCTGGCTAATAAAGGAACTATGTTTCTGGATGAAATAGGTTCTATAGGCCTTGACGTTCAGGTAAAGCTCATGCGTGTCCTACAGGAAAAAGAATTTGAACGCGTTGGGGGATATAAAACCATAAAGTCAGATGTACGCATAATAGCAGCTACCAATAAAAACCTGGAAAAGGCTATAGAAGAAGAGGCTTTCAGGGATGACCTTTATTATCGGCTTAACGTTTTTCCCGTCTATATGCCTCCTTTAAGGGAACGGAAAACAGACATTTTGCTTTTGAGCGACTACTTTCTTGAAAAATATGCAAAGGAGAATAACAAGAACATCAAAAGGTTTTCCACACCTGCTATTGACATGCTTATGGATTATCACTGGCCGGGGAATGTCAGGGAGCTTGAAAACTGCATCGAACGGGCTGTACTTTTATGCGAAGAGGGAGTAATACACAGTTATTATCTTCCTCCGACTCTGCAAACCGGAGCAGAATCAGACACCCTGCCGGCTCTGTCCCTGGATGAGGCTATAGCAAATCTTGAAAAAGAAATGATAATTGATGCTCTTAAAAATGCTAAGGGGAACAGCGCAATGGCAGCAAAAACACTATATACAACTCCCCGTAAATTCAGCTATAAGGCACAGAGGTATGGCATTGACTATCATAAATTTCGCTAAAATATAACGTAGCCGTTCACTGCTTGAAACTTGAAATTGGAAAGTAGAAATTTGGAAGAGATGAAACGAGTTTACAAGTTGGATGTTTACAAGCTGGAATAATTTCCGTGCCGGACAATCTCTCCTTCTATAAGGAAATAGAAGGAGGGTTGGCCACAACCCCCATAAAGGACGCGACAAATCCGAGGTGGATGAAGTGCCAAGTCAAATAATGGGCTACTACAGTTCGCGCAAAGAGAAGCTCCTGAAAGATTTTGACAGGATCTCTGCGTTAATAAAAGCCTCGCTTGTCGCACGCTACAGCAAGGAATTCACCAGCACGCTGCAGAGAGAGGCCCGCCAGGAATATGAGAAGCTCATCCCGGAGATTCCCTACATTAAGGGGTCGCGCGCAAGCGCGCTCAACAGCTTTCTTCTCTGCACCGCCCAAGAGCTCGCTGCCTATAAGGCGATGAAGAAACATGATAAGCCACCTGGAGAGGTGTGGGAACTGTGCCACGAGGCACTACGCTTTAGATTAGCGGAGATTCCGCAATGGAAGCTGTGGCTGTTGAGGCGTTTCATGTTTTCTCGCCTTGTGAGGAAGATTGTGGCGAGGCGATCCCGGCAACAGCAAAAGGTTCGTTTCGGTGATTTTGAGGTCGAGTATCTCATTGGCGAGGGAGACGAATTCGATTTTGGCGTCAATTACCTTCAATGCGGCAATCTCACCTTTGTGAAAAGACACGGGGGAGAGGAGTTTGCCCCGTACGTCTGCATGTCAGACATTGTGTTGGGCGAGGCCCTAGGATGGGGCCTTATCCGTACACAAACGCTTGCCGACGGCTGTTCCCATTGCGACTTCCGGTTCAAGAAAGGAGCGCCGACGCAGATCTCCTCGAAAACGCCCGAAGTGCAAGAAACGATTGAGAGAATACGCAAGAAGGAGGCCGAACAATGCGCTCAAGTTGACCCCAGCCCCGGCTCTTTTTCGGGCATCTCAAACGCTTAGCGTTTTTCACAAAAGCCCCCTGCCCTCGCAAGCTTGGTCAAGGGGCAGGGTCAACTTAGCTTAGCCGTTAAACGCTTTCAACAAACCACCAGCTTTGTATCATGGCTTTTTAAATAAGGAGTCGGATAGCAGTGAATAGTACAATTAGAATAGCTGAGTTGTCAAAAAAAGAAGTTGATGATATATTGAAATCAAGAAAGTTTAATAGGGTTGCTCCTGTGAGTTGTCAAGCCTGTGGTCACGAAGGCATTTTCAAAAGGCGTATATTTAAAATTGATGGCGATTATGACATGGGCGATGACGAAGCACAAAACATAGTAAGGCACCACATGAAACAAAAGCACAATTTAGGCTATATTCATTTCAAGGTTCACAAGAATACAGATTACATTGACGTGGCTTCTTGCAGCAAATGTGGTTCCAATAAGGTAGCTTTCGATATTGAATTGAATGACGAGATATTTGATG
>JAJSZT010000045.1 GCA_030272815.1 Deltaproteobacteria bacterium | reverse complement strand
TTCCAATTTCAAGTTTCAAGCCGTGAACGGTTACAAAATAAAAAATTGAACTAATTTGGCCTCCTTATTTTATTTTTCCATTCTTTAACTGAAGGAAAAAGAGAGTTATCCGTATGAGGTAAAAACTTGGCGGCACTGAATCTGTTCATAAATTCCTGATTTACGTTTAACTCAAGATAGGTTATTTTGTCTCTGATATTATCAATTTCATTCAGGCAATCATTTGATCTAATTGCCATTGTTGCTCCGCCTAATGAACTGTTGCCCAATGATTTGTAGCTATCAACAGGCAAGTCGGGAAGCATTCCAATGGAAATGGCTGATTTGGGATTGATATAAGAACCAAAGGTGCCTGCCACATAAAATGTAGAAAGATCCTTAAGTGACATTCCTACCGAAGAAGTAATTGTTTCAAGTATTGTATACATTGCTGCCTTAGATCTTATCAGGCTGTCAAGATCCGCCTGGCTGATTATAAGATCAGACCCTGTTCCGGATTCGTTTGCAGACACTACCACGTAATATTTCATACCATCTTTATCTTTTAGCCTGTTGCCGCACATTGATGGCACAAACTTGCCGCAGATGTCGATAATGCCATAAAGAAAGAGACAGGCTGCAAGGTCTATAAGTCCTGACCCGCATATTCCTTTAGGAGGCTCATCCCCTATTGTATGAGCTTTCATGTTAAAAGTAACCGGGTCAATTGTAATCCGATCAATAACTCCGGGACCAGCCAGCATTCCCATCCTGGTTACACCCCCTTCGAGAGCAGGACCTGCCGCGCCGGCGCATGCTACAAGCCAATGTTTATTACCGAGCAAGACCTCTGCATTTGTCCCAACGTCTACTAAAATGGATATATCTTCTTTTTTATCAATACCCGAGAAAAGAATACCAGCTATCAGGTCGCCTCCAAAATAGCTGCCGACATTTGGGAATATAATAACTCTCGCAAGAGGGTTAACATTAATGCCCAATTCTTTTGCTTTAATAAGGCCGGGCTTGTTTACGACAGGAATATACGGTTCTCGTATTATCCAATATGGATTAAGCCCCATAAAAAGATGAGTCATAGCAGTATTACCTGCTACAGAAACAGCGTATATATTATCAGGTTTGATGTTGCATGAGCTGCACAATTTCTCAATCATTTGATTGAGACCGTCTATAATCAGTCTGTTTATATTTTTCAGCCCTTCATCATGATCAGAGTAATGTATCCTGGTTAATATATCAGGTCCAACAGCTATCTGGGGGTTGTCAAAGGTATGTTCGGCAAGAATTTGATCTGTTGAAAGGTCTATGATGCGCAGGACAACTTTTGTGGTGCCTAAGTCAACAGCCAGACCTGCAATGGGAACTGTATCTGTTGAGCTGGTAATACCTGTAAGAATCCATCTTGTGCGGTCTTTTAAAAAGATACAGCGGATATTATAGTTCCACTTCCTGAGAAGACCAGGAAGCTGCCTTAATAAATAAAGATCAATATCTACAACAGCATCAGTTTCAAGATGAGGTTTTAGGGCCTTTATCAGCCTTTCAGCATCCGCAGTATTATCTTGTAAAGAGGGTGGAATTAATGAAACAGTTTTTATCAGGGTTTTGTTATTATTTTTTTTTGTCATTAAGTTATAAAACGAAACTCATGTTGCTATTTACTGCAAGACATTCAAACTTATGGTCTTTTTCAGCTATGCTTTTCATACAATTTTCAACAATTTTATCCATTTCACTATCAGTTCTTTCCTGGTTAATGTGAAAAAGCCCCAATTTCTTTACTCCGGCTTCAGAAGCAAGATTAAGCGCATCGGTATATGACGAGTGTCCCCATTCAATAGTTGTTTTATATTCATTAGGTGTATATTCTGCATCGTGAATAAGCAGATCCGCTTCATAAGAGAATTCAAGATATTCTTTATACTCCAGACCTCCAGGATGGATAAAACCCAGTTCATTGTCTGTAAGAAAAACAAAAGATTTCCCGTCTTCAATGAATTTATATCCACTACCCCGGTTAGGATGACTGATAGGGATGGGTATTATTGTGACGGATCCTATTTCAAATTTTGTTTTACATGCTTCTTCATAGGATATTTTTGCCCTTAAATCAGAATCCCCTACAGGAAAATAAGGCGGGGCCATAATTTTTGAAAGCATGGTTTCCACAAAGTTACCGTGAAATGGACATTTGTGCATTCGGAATTCGGCATGTTTGGAATAAAGCGGTTTAAAAAAAGGGAAACCCATTATATGATCCCAGTGGGCGTGCGTAAAGATAATATTATATTTATATAGACTTTCTTTTATTAACTGGTTCCCAAGCCTTCGAATTCCAGTACCGGTATCAATGATAATTATATCATTGCTTTTGCTTCTTATTTCCAGGCAGGTTGTATCGCCGCCGTATTTAATATAATCTTTCCCTGATACAGGGATGGAACCTCTTGATCCCCAGCATTTAATATGCATTTTACCCCCTTGTTAAGGGTGAGACATATTTTTATCCTTAATTAGCAATTAGTTATTAACAATTAATTATTGATTATTTGTTTTATGTTTTTATATTTATGCCCAAAAAGCCAATAATAATAGTTAATAATCAATTTATAACTGTTAATTGCTAATGGAGAGATAACTTATGGGTAAAGATCAGCCTTAGCATCAATAGGAATTAGGGTGCGAAACTTGAGCTATTTATCTTGAGATAGCTGGTCGATATACCATTCTGTCGGGTCGAGGAGAGTGTAGCCCATTTTCTTAAGTTTTCTTTTCACGTGACTTACCTTTTTTGTTAAAAGGTATGGAAAAACGGCTTTCTTGCCTTCATCCCAGTATCTGGCTACAAGAACGCTGCCAAAAGAAATATTTTCCTCGGTTATGGCATCAACAATTTTTTTCAACTGACCAATTTTTTCTTCTACAATAATACATAATAGAGTCCCAGATTCTTCTATACCCAGAACATTGATAAATGCGCGTAAAAGGTCACGAGTAGAGATGATGCCTTTAATTCTGCCTTGTTTATCTACAACAGGGAATGCTCCAACGCGTGTTTTCTGCATAAGCATAAGGGCATCTTGAATGGTATATGACAAAGAAATAGTAAAGGGATCAATTATCATGATATCTTTAATCTTAAACTCTAAAAGTTTTTCCCTTGTTTTTCCTGTATCGTAATCTTTTAATAGACTGCAGGGAAGAGCGCTTCTTATATCACGATCTGAAACAATCCCTATAATACGATTATCCTTCCCTACTACCGGAAGATGGCGTATGCGGTGTTTGGTCATTTTATCTTTTGCTTCAAAAATATCAGCATCTTTGTTAATTGCGATGACCTCCCTGGTCATCGATTGGCTGACAAACATTTTATCCTCCAAACATTTTGACTTTTAACTTAACTATTTAATAGAATTTCAACATGATTTTTTGCCAGCTCCGGAAGGCGTTTAAGGGAATATCCTCCCTCCAGCACAGAAATTAATCTACCGTTAGAATAAATGCCTGCCATTTTGACTATTTTTTCCATTATCCATGAAAAGCCTTCTGTTGACAACCTGATATCTGACATATCATCATCAACATGAGCATCAAAACCTGCAGATACAATAATAACTTCAGGCTTGAATGTTTCAAAGGCAGCGAAAAGATCATTTTCAAAAAATTTCTTGTATTCACTGTCTCCTTGGTCCGGTAAGACCGGAGAGTTCAATGTAAATCCATAGCCTGGCCCTGATCCCTTTTCAAATTCTCGGCCGGTACCCGGGTATCCAAATGAGGGATGCTGATGAATTGAATAATAAAATACAGATGGATCTTGTTCAAAAATATGTTGAGTCCCATTACCATGATGGACATCAAAATCAACGATTCCGACCTTTTTTATATTCCATTCTTTTTGAAGATACCTTGCAGCAATTGCAACATTGTTGAAATAGCAGAACCCCATAGCTTTGTCAGTTTCAGCATGATGCCCTGGAGGCCTTACAGTGCAGAAGGCATTATCAATTTTGTTTTTCATGACCAGATCTATTGTATCAAGAATGCCCCCCACTGCAAGCAGGGCTGTATCATAAGTTTCAGGGCACATCTGATTATCCGGACTGTCGAATATCTTTTTTCCTGCAAGACAAGCTTTTTTAAAGCGATTAATATAGTCTCTCTCATGCACAGTTTCTATCCACTTAAGATCCGCACTGCTTGCCTTGATCAAGGTTAGCATGGAAAGAAGATTTGCGTCTTTTATTCCGCTATAAATAGCTTCCAGCCTTGCAGGAACCTCAGGATGGTATGGGCCGGTATCGTGAAGTAAATATCTTTCATCATATAACAAGCCGGTTTTATTCATAATTGTCTCTTAATTGTAACATTTTAGCGTTTTTAAATATTATTTTTTTGACAGGATTTACAGAATATTCAGGATTAAAATTATCGAAACTTTTCCTGTTAATCCAAATCTAAATCCTTATACTTTGATATGCACCTTCTTTATGTTGTGATTATATTATGATTTACTGGATAGCTACAATGAGACTTAACTTTGTTTGTGCGCTTTAAATAAAATCTTGTTTATCCTGTTATCCTGTCAGATTCTTTTTCAAAAGGCTAAATTGTTACAAGTTATTTAATAATAGTATTAAATATTTCAAATGCCGCTTTAACAGCCTTATTGTCATTAGGCATTTTAATAGTAGGGATTCCATTTAAGTCATATTCGTAAAGTGTACTATCATCAGGTATTGTTCCAGCGATTTCAATACCATTATTTTGAATCATATCGAATACAACTTCAGATGGTTTCTCTTTTACCTTGTTAATAATCAGATAGCTTTTTGAAACCCCTATATTTAATTTATCTGCAAGTCGGTTAATTCTAATAGCTGTTTGAAGTCCTCGCCTTGATGTGTCGGAAACAATAAGCAGAACATCAACGTTTCTTGTTGTTAAACGGCTGATATGCTCCATGCCGGCCTCATTGTCCATTACTATATAAGGATAGTTGTCTGTGAGCCGTTCAAGGAATCCTGTTAGAAGATTATTTGCAGCACAGTAACAACCCGCTCCTTCAGGTTGTCCCATAACAATTAGATCATATCCTTTAGTTTCAACAATAGCCTGTTCCAGTTTCATTGACATAAAGACATCTTTGGTCATACCTCTGGGGACTTTTCCTTTTTTCATTTCTTCACGGGCATTCCCAAGTGTATCTTTAACCTCAAGGCCAAGCACTTCGTTTAGATTTGCATTTGAATCCGCATCTACTGCAAGTACAGGGATTTTTCCCTTGAGTACTAAATATTTTATCAGCATGCCAGCTATTGTAGTTTTGCCTGTACCTCCTTTTCCGGCCAGAGCAATTGAAAAAGGCATATAATAGTTATTCTCCAAAGATATCGGTGGTTATTATAAAATTTTTAAATAAATCACCTACCACCTGTAGAACGGGTGGTTTGATGAAGACCCCTCGAAGGGGTCTAAAAGCATCGCGATTTCTGCAGATTACAATCCAATATCAAGGACGTAGCCGTCAAGCTAAAAGGCTATGAACGTCGAACATCGAACATCCAACATCGAATTTTGAATAAGGTATTCTGCCAATTTATAAACTGGCGGAGCGAAGCGATTTCATCATTCGATGTTCGACGTTCAAAAAACGCTTTACTCTGCCGTTCAATATTCTCGCCGGAACGGTAAAACCTTTTAGGATCGCTCGGGCATAGCCCGAGGTTTAATTAAAAACAATTATGCCAGTTTAACAAAACAGTCAAGTATTTTAGGATAACAGTATTTTAGGATAAACTAAATTAAAGTATAGTATAACCTGGGCCATCGCCACCCTCCGGGCATGTCCAGGTAATATTCCTGAACGGATCTTTGATCTCGCAAGTTTTGCAGTGAAGGCAGTTGGCTGGGTTAAGTTTAAGTCGTCTTTGAGAAGTCTTTTCGTCTATTTCAATTTCGTAAACATTGCCTGGGCAGAATTTAGTACAGGGACACCGATAGTCTGTGAAACATTGATTAACACATAAATTTTTATCATGAACTATAATATGGCACGGCTGATCCTCTCTGTGCATTGTTTTTGAAAGATAAACACCTGTAAGTTTATCTACATACAAAACACCATCAAAGACCTTTTTGTCCAAATTTTTCCCGGTATGCCCACCATTTTCTGCGATCCTTAATGTTTTGCAATCTTCTTCAATAGGCATATTATCATATATACCCCGTCCTTTTGTGGAATACTGGGTTCCAAGAAGTATAAATTTAAGCAATCCCTT
Source organism: Deltaproteobacteria bacterium (assembly GCA_030272815.1). Lineage (GTDB taxonomy): Bacteria > Desulfobacterota > Desulfobacteria > Desulfobacterales > ETH-SRB1 > B13-G4. The sequence continues at coordinate 22,135 of JAJSZT010000045.1, read as the reverse complement.
TTTAGAAAGAGCCTGCGAAAAATTTCTTCCTTCAAAAATTTCTTCCTTTACCCAGCTTTTTTCAAATAATTCATGATAATGACTGAGAGTTTTCTGAGTAAAGCTGTTTTTTTCAATAGCTTTCATAATTGCTTCTGCTGCCAGCATACCGGACTTCATGGATACATGAATTCCTTTAAGGCCCGGTGTGTTGTGTATTGAAGCACAGCTTCCGACAAATACTCCACCATCGACAGAGAGTACCGGCATTGTATAATATCCACCAGTAGGAACAGTCCTTGCGCCTTGTTCTATTACTTTACCGTTTTTAATAATGTTTGCTATAAAAGGGTGTTGCTTGAATTTTATGAATTCTTCGTAAGGATCAAGCATTGGATTGCTATATGATAGTGCGGTAAGATAACCTATCGAAATTTTGCTATCTTTCATTTCATAAATAAATCCGCCGCCAGGTGTATTAAGGCCTAATGGATAACCAAAAGTATGAATATCGTTGCCTTTGCTGTTTGTAAAATAGTTTTTTTCAGGAAGCTGTATAACTTCTTTGATTCCAGTTTCAAAAACCTGCGGCATCTTCCCGGAAAATATATCAAGCTTTTTTTCAATATCTCTGATAAGATTTCCCTTTGAACCTTCTCCCAAAACAGTAACTTTAGCCAGTAAATCTATTCCTGGTTCAAAATTGCCCTTTGGATTTCCGTCCTTTCCAAGCCCTTTATCACCTGTACGAACTCCGGTTATTGTTTTTTGATCTAAGGCATAAAGAATTTTTTTCCCAGCAAAACCGGGGAATATGTTTACCCCAAGTTTTTCTGCTATGCCGGCGAGCCACTTTGTAAATTTAGATAGACTGATAATAAAGAAATTTTTGTTATGCATGTACCTTGGTATAATAGGTAGATGATAATATTTATTCTTTATCAGGAAGTAAAATTCGTCACCCCTTACCGTTTTTTCAATTGGACAGCCTCTTTGCAGAAAATCAGGTACAAGCTCTTTTAATGCAATAGGATTTAAAACAGCTCCGCTCAAAACATTTGATCCTATATCCGATCCTTTTTCAATGAGAGCTACCTCGATATTTATATCTTTTTCTCTTGCAATTTGCATCAAGCTTATTGCGCCCGCAAGGCTTGCAGGGCCGCCTCCAACAAACAGCACATCAAATTCGATCTTTTCGCGTTCAGTGTTCATTTTTTCCACCCTATATTTATCAGAGAAAAACGTCTTCTTGGCCTGGATTCTTTACAATTTAGGTTATAGATACTTATGAATTGATTCACAAATCATATAAATTTTATTTATATCATGATAACCGTTTTTTGCAAACAAAACAGGAGGCAAAAATCAGCACTCAATTAAACACTTATTATATTGACAATGCATTAAATATTGTCTTATTATTTTTATTTATATTTATGATTTTAGGTAGCCGTTCACGGCCTGAAACTTGAAATTGGAAAGTAGAAATTTCTAATTTTCGCCTTCCTTGAACTTGAACAAAATTGAGCATTTTTCAACGGTCTCAAAATATGAAGAATTGTTATGTTAAAAATCTTGTTAATAGATGATGAAGCGGGCATCAGAAAACTACTGAGCATATCGCTTAGAAGTGAGGGTTATGATGTTATAACAGCGGAAAACGGAAAGCGCGGAATTGAGCTTTTTGAACAAGAAGCTCCTTCTATTGTTTTGACGGATATAAAAATGCCAGGAACGGATGGTATAGGTGTTTTAAGAAGGATCAAAGAGATAAATCCGGAGACAGAGGTTATTGTGATAACAGGCGATGGTGACATGAAGCTTGCTGTAAAATCATTACAGCTTGATGCATCTGATTTTATCACAAAACCTATTAGCGAAGAGGCCCTTTCAGTTGCATTAAAACGCGCTGAAGAGAAACTGAAAATCAAAAAAAGACTCAAGAATTACACCTACAATCTTGAAAAAGCAGTAAAAGAAAAGACCGGAGAACTTGAAAAATCGTACAAGGAAATGGAATCTCTTTGCGATATAACCCGCAGGACCAGTGAGAAAAAATCCCTTGGAGAGGCGTTTGATTTTATAATCGACCAAACCAAAAATATACTCTCTTTTGAAGAGATGGCCCCACTTATTCTTAATAAAGAGAAAAAAGGATTTGTTAAGGTTAATGGGTACAGAGAACTGAGTGTTGAAGATAGAGAAGGCCTTGTCTCGGCTATTGCATTGATGCGTCATCCCATGAATATTGATGAACTTAGCGCCAGTGGATATCCCTGGTTGAAAAGTTTTGACGGCTATGAGTCGATCTCCCTTGTTCCGATAATTAAGGAAGATGAGGTTATTGGGGTGGTAATTTTGCTTGCCGCTGAGCATATTGTTTTTTCCAGAAAAGATTTACGCTTTCTCTATCTTATGCTTTCACAGGTTGCGGGCATTATAAGAAGAATTGCCCTGAACAACGAAAAAATGAAGGAGCTGGAGAATAAGGTCAAAATGTTTTCAGGCTATGGAGGTATTGTCGGAAAAGACCATAAAATGCGGCAGCTCTATAAGTTGATTTTGGATATAGCTCCTACCGATGCAACTGTGATGATTCAGGGAGAGAGCGGTTCCGGGAAAGAGCTTGTAGCAAGAGCCGTCCATTTGCATAGTTATCGAAAAGACAAACCTTTTATTGTTGTGAATTGTTCTGCCTATCCACAGACACTACTTGAAAGCGAGCTGTTCGGCCATGAGAAAGGAGCATTTACCGGCGCAATACATCGGAAGCTCGGACGATTTGAATTAGCGGACAAGGGAACTCTTTTTTTGGATGAAATTGGAGAAATTCCACTGATGTCACAGGTTAAACTCCTCAGATTTCTTCAATTTCAAAAGTTTGAAAGATCGGGGGGTATGGAAACTATTGAGGTGGATATCAGAGTAATAGCGGCTACCAACAAGGATTTAAAAAAAGAGGTGGAAAATGGTAACTTCCGGGAGGACCTGTATTACCGTCTGAATGTTATTCCAATAAATATTCCTCCCCTTCGGGTGAGACGAAATGATATATCGCTTCTGGTCGAACATTTTTTAAAAAGGCTGAACTTGCGAGGGAATAAAAAAGTAAAAGGAATTTCTTCGGAAGCTATGGACATATTGATGCGTTACAATTGGCCCGGGAATGTAAGGGAATTGGAAAATATTATTGAACATGCATTTATTCTTACCAAGGAGGAATTTATTAGCGGACAAAGCCTTCCGCTTGATATATACTTTATTGTAAACAAAGAGCAAAAAATAAGCTCCTTTCAAGAGAACGAAAAAAAGTTTCTTGCCAGAGTGCTGGAGGAGTATAAATGGAATAAATTGCAGGTTGCAAAAAAACTGAACATCAGCCGCAGCACTCTCTATGCAAAGCTAAAAAAGTATAATATTCATTCGAGTAAATAACCAGCGAGATACCACAGTAAGCAGATAAATTTTTGACCGCAAAAAACAGGGTGTTCGTTCAGACACTATTTAACAATGCCATTTAAAATAGCCACTATCTCAAATTTTGTTCGTAATAACCTGAGAAATAAAATAATATTGGGGTTCTCCTTGATTTTGTGTAGCGTAATGGGCTTTTTTACTTATTACCAGACAATAAGGCAGATAAAGTTTTATACAGCGGAGCAAGAGAGCAGGGCGCTTAAGGTCAGCAATATTGTTATGCGGAGCATTGAATATCCGATGCTCGACGGTGAGATGGAATATGTTCAGAAGATATTAGAAGACTTGAATGAAGCTGAAGAGTTACATAGAATCATTCTTTGTGATTGGAACGGAATTATAAAGCATGCCGGTAATGCCGACCTTATCGGCAGTTCAATTAATTCTGAAATTACTAAAAGGAGTTTGCGAAGCAAAAGCCTGGTTAATGGCTTTGAATACTATGGGAAAGAAAAAGTTATCAGCTATGCTATACCTATCAGAAATGAAAAAGCTTGCAATAAGTGTCACGGAACAGAAAGAAATATGCTGGGTGTATTGTCTGTGGGGATTAGCTGGTTACCAACAGAAAAAAGAATTATAGCGCTTAGAAACCGTGAAATTATAGTCACCCTGCTTCTTATTGGAGCTGTGGGGTTTTTTCTGACCCTGTGGCTTTCGCGTTATATTACACGTCCTATTTCCAGGCTTACCTCCATGGCAGACTTGGCCAGTCACGGAAAATCCACAATCCAATTCGGCAAAACTATTAAGTGTTGGGAAGAATCGGATTGCAACAAAACAGAGTGTCCTGCATATGGTGGGACAGACATACCGTGCTGGTTTGTGCAGAATACTCTCTGTCGATCAAAGCCTTCAGAAAAGTTTCCGGAAAAGCTTGAGGAGTGTATTAAGTGCGAAATTTACAAAAAATACTCCGGAGATGAAATAACGCGTCTGGCCGATTCATTTAAACATATGCTTTACAGTCTCAATCAATCTGAAATGGAATTGATAATTTCTGAAAGAAAATACCGAGATCTGTTCAATGCTGATCCGAATCCGATTTTTATTGTTGACGGCAGGACATTTGCCATCCTGGATGTAAATGAGACAACTCAAGCTTATTATGGGTATTCACGAAAAGAATTTCTACAAAAGTCCTTTTTTGATCTTTCAAACAGAGCATACAAAGATATGATTGATGATTTTGCTTCAATTAAAAAGGGCGAGATTCTCCATTATTTAAAGAGGCAACATTGCAGGAAAGATAATGGATTTTTTTATGTAAACATCCATGTGCGTCCTGCAGAATATATGAAGCAAAATGCGCTGATTATAACGACGTCTGATGTTACGGAAAGCGTTGAAAAAGAAGCTCAACTAATTCAGGCCAGCAAGATGGCGGCGCTTGGCACTATGGCTTCCGGCATTGCTCATGAGTTAAATCAGCCGCTCAATGTCATTAAGGTGGGGAGTGATTTTTTTATAAAGATGATAGACAGAGGTGAAAGTATAGATAAAAAGACATTTCGTACCATGGCAGAGGAGATGAGCAGGTATGTTGACCGGGCAAGTGAGATAATCAATCATATGAGAGAATTTGCAAGACCATCTGACGCTACACGATCCGAGGTTAATATCAATAAACCGATTGCCGATGTCTTCAAGGTATTAAATCAGCAATTAATTCTTCATCAGATAGATATAGAGTTGGATCTTGCTGAGAATCTTCCTCCCATACTGGCGGATCATAACAGACTGGAGCAGGTGTTTATTAATCTGATTACTAATGCGCGCGATGCTTTGGAAGCAAGAGAAAAAACCTGGAAAAAAATTCTAAAGGTTAGGACCTTTGCGGAAGACAAACATGTTGTAGCAATAGTTTCAGATAACGGCAAAGGAATATCGGCTGATATTATTGACAAGATCTTTGAACCATTTCTTACAACCAAAAAAATTGGCGCTGGAACAGGGCTTGGGTTGTCTATAAGTTATGAGATTGTTAAAGACTATGGGGGAGAGATCACTGTTGAAAGTAAAGAAGATGTGGGGACTTCCTTTAAAATGACATTTCCCGCTATTTCAGGAAAAAGTGTTTAAAATACCTAAAGTATGTTAGTAGCTGTTCACGGTTGTCGGTTTACAGTTCACGGTTTTATGTTTTGAGCAACCGTTAACTGTAAACTGTAAACTGTGAGAGGTAACGTAATTATATGTCAAAACTTTTGCTGATCGATGACGAAGAGGGCATTAGAAAAGTCTTCAGCATATCTCTTAAAAGTGATGGATATGATGTAGCGACTGCAGCGAGCGGACAGCAGGGAATTGACTTGTTTCAAAAAGAATTCTTTCCAATAGTGCTTACCGATATAAAGATGCCTGGGATGGATGGAATAGAAGTCTTGAGAAGAATCAAGGAGATTAACCCTGAGGTAGAGGTAATTGTTATTACCGGACATGGTGATATGGAATCCGCCATACAATCGCTTCATCTTGGAGCATCTGATTTTATAACCAAGCCGGTGAGCGATCAACTCCTTTCAATTGCCTTAAAAAGGGCTGAGGAACGGCTGAAAACAAAAAAGACATTGAATAACTATGCCAATGATCTTTGGAACATGGTAAAGGAAAAAACCGAAGAGATCAAGAGAAGGTATGAGTTTGAGGATAAGCTTGTACAGCGTTCGATCGATGGGATTGTTGCCACGGATAAAGAAGAGAATATAATAATATTTAATCCTGCTGCGGAAGAGATATTTGGATATACTGTTGATGAAGTCAAAAGCGCCATGAATGCCGGCGATTTTTACCCTGAAGGGACAACTCAAAAAATCTCTGATGTTTTTGCAGGTAAAGATCGGAAAGCAAGCGATATTTTTGTTGGAGATGAAGCATCTGTTATAGCAAAGAGCGGCGAAGCAGTGCCGGTAAGATTTTCGTGCGCAATGCTGTATGAAGGCGGCAAGCCAATAGGAAGTGTTGGCTTTTTCCAGGATCTTAGAGAAATCAAACGCCTGGAAAAAGAACTTATTAAATCTGAAAGACTGGCAGCTATAGGGCAGACCGTAGCTGGTCTTGCTCATGGCATCAAAAATATCTTAAATGGACTGAAAGGCGGTGTTTACATAGTAAATACTGCTCTTAAAAAGGGAGCGGCCAGCCTGGCCGCAGAAAATAAAATAGACTATAGCAATATGTCTGCTTTGCCTTTTCAAGCACGATCTCTGAAACGAATTATAGATATAAACACTGAAAGGGAACGCCAGCAAAAAAAAATGAAAACCGGCTGGGAGATGGTGGAAAGAAATATACATAAAGTTTCCGATCTTGTTCTGGATCTTCTCAGTTATTCTAAAGAACGAGAACCTGAATATGAAAAATATAATCCGAATATTATAGCAGATGAAGTCTGCGATCTTATGGAATCAAAGGCAAAGGAATATGATATCGACCTGATCAGGGATATTGACAGGGAGATGGGTGAGATATATCTTGACCCAAAAGGAATTCATAGTTGTCTTCTTAATCTGGTTTCAAATGCAATAGATGCCTGTATTTTTGATCTTGATACGCAAAAACAGTGGTATGTAAAAGTAAGGACCCGACGTGAGAACGAGAGCGGCGTGGCATTCGAGGTTATTGACAATGGTTGTGGTATGGGCGAGGAAACTCAAAGCAAGCTTTTTGCCGAATTTTTTAGTACAAAAGGAACACGAGGTACCGGCCTCGGGTTGCTGGTTACACAAAAGATTGTAAATGAGCACGGCGGAACCATGGATGTAGTATCCCAACTCGGCAAGGGAACAACATTTACCATCCGGCTTCCTGGAAAGAAGGTTTAGGGCAAAAATAATTTTTGCAAAATTATACTAAAAGGAGGAATACATTATGGCGAAAAAGGTGCTGATTGTTGATGATGACGTTGATGTGAGAACATTTGCTTCAAGCGTTGTGGAAGACAGTGGCTATAAGCCGGAGATTGCAAAAGACGGCGAAGAGGGTATCGGTAAGGTCAAAGAGGAAAAACCAGCTTTAATTATCCTGGATATATTAATGCCTAAGGAAAGCGGTATCAAGATGTATCGTGCATTAAAAACAGATTCTCAATTTAGTGATATTCCGGTAATTGTGCTTTCTGGAATAGCCAAAAGAACCTTTCTCCGCTCTCAGAAGGCCCTTGACGAGTTTGGAGATCAACCTGTGCCGGAACCGGAAGCCTATCTTGAAAAACCGGTCGAGCCCGAAGAATTGGGGGCAATGATAAAGAAACTTTTGTCTTAAACCTAAATTGAAATAAAAAGGGCGGATAATTGTTTATCCGCCTTTTTTTATTTTTAATCAAGTATCCGAGTAGTTAATGAGAGACCTTACTATTTAACAACTCGACCGGGTTTTAAGGTATTAACAGCGTGGGAAGTTCTGATGATTCTGCCAATTGCTGAGAAATACTTCCCAGCCATCGCTCTCGCCATGCTCCTTTCCCTGTTGAGCCTGTAATGATCATTGTGGCGCCATGTTCACGCGAGGCGTTTTCAATCTGTGGAACGACTTCTCCCATATACAGATGAGTCTCAGATTCTATTCCTTCGTCTTCAAAAGTAATACGGACATCTTCCAGCCTTTTCTTATTCTCTTTTTGAAGCACTTGAAGGTCATGTTTAGATTTTCCCTTCATAAAATCCTCACTGACAACATGAACCACCACTACTTTTTTAACACTGTTTTTAATGTCGATAATCTGCTCCAATGCTCTTTCACATGGAGAAGACCAGTCTGTTGCAAAGAGAGGTACCTCAAAAGGTTTTTCGTTGGTCTTTCCTGATGGCAGCATATATTTATGCACTAAAACAGGAGTCTTGGTTCGCCGGAGGAGTTCCAGTACCGTTGAATCCACGTACAGTTTTTCTACTTTTGTCCTCTTATGGGCTTCTATCACTATGAGATCCGCTTTTTCTGTTTCAGCCGTTGAGAGAATCTTGGGGATATAATTACCAACTACAACATAGGCGCCGCATTCCATTCCTTTTTCAAATATGCTTTCCGCCCAATCTATAAAACGCACATCCGCCATTTGTTTGAGACCGACCTCTTCCTCTTTGAGGTAGCCCTTTCCACGATGCATTGCGATTTTATCTTTTTCTATTACATGGAGAAAAACTACATGATTAAGGCCTGACTTTCTGAGATCCATCAGTGATTCCAGAGCGTCAAACCATAATTTCTCAAAGTTGGTCACAAACAGCATCTTTTTAAGATTCATAGAATATCCTCCTTAACCACAGTTTTCGGTCAATTGAGTACAACAGACCTTATCCTTAGTTATAAATTTATAAGCAAACTTTTTTAACTAAGTTGAGCAATTTTTTGCGAAGAAATGTGCCAAGTCCTTGATGCGCAAGAGATTGGTGCAAGTCGAGTAAAAAATCGCTCAATTTAGGTAATATTAAACAGATAGTGGTTAAATTGTCAAGTATTTATTAAGCGCAATTAAGAGCGTTAAGAAGGCGTTCACGCTTGGGTTTTTTTAAAGCTGATGATCTCATAAAAAAGTATAAGAAATTGCGGTTTTTCTAATTTTATCAAGTTGTTAATAATTTGTAATTCCTAAATCCGCAACTACTTGTAAAAAAGGACTTTTTTTGAATGTATTAAACCTCAAAGAGATGGGAAAATATTATTGTACGGCCTTTAGACAAAATATGTACAAAAATCATACATAATATTATTTAAAGATATAAATATGTTTATGAGAAATTACTATTATGTGTCCAAAAATTGGTCACTTTGTGTTGATAATATTATTCATGTCTGCAGCTTCAAATTTTGGTAATACCTGAAAAACAGGGTCAGACATGCATTTTGATCATAAAGGCACGAATGTTGCTTTAATAAAACAAAATTCACAAATTTCAAATTTTAAGTTTAAGATTGATCTCTATTAAAAAGGGGAGATAATGAGCGGAAAAATATTATATGCTACAGATCTTAGGCGTCCAAGTTCCAAGGTGCTGGAAGGATTGTCAGGCTTTAGCGATATTGGCTTCAAGGAAATAATTTTCCTTTGTGTAATAGATGAAAAGAAAGACAAGAGGGATGCAGCTCTTGAGCTGTTTGAGCAATGGAAAGAAAGATTAAACGGTTATGGCTTGAAAGCTACTATAAAAATTGACTCTGGAGATTTGTCCAGTAGTGTTTTGAGTACAATCCATGAAAATCAGATATCATTCGCCGTGGTTCATTTTGATAAAAAGAAAAGAAGAATTTTGTTTGGCGATCCTATTGTTAAAAAGCTTATTAAGGAGGCAAGCGTGCCTGTTCTGATAGTTGACAAAGATGAAACAGGATTGAAGCTTACTTCAAAAGGGGCATTTGAGCGTGTTTTGTTTGCGACCGATTGGTCTCAGGCATCTGAAAAAGCACTTCAAATTATACTCGGTTTTAAGCAATTAATCAACGAGCTTGATATTGTAAATGTAATACACAAGAAATTGACTGTGCGTGATCTGAGACGGCTTATGGAAAAATTAAGAGAAACGCGTAATAAATGCTTAAAAGAGGGAATTGACACAGAATATCATGTATATGCGGGCAAAACTGTTGATGAGATCATTCTTGCAGCGCAAGATTATAATTCTACATCAATAGTTATGGGGACAACGTCGGGGCAAAGCTTTAAAGATATTTTTATAGGAAAACCTTCGTGCCGCGTAGTAAAGAGAACCCCTGTTCCTGCATTGCTGGTTCCTTTTAGATAAAGTGTTTTGAATTCGGAAAACGTATTTTTTGTGTGAACGCAGGAAGATATACCTCGGAAGATTGCAAATTGCGTTTTTTTCGGTGAGCAATGAGCATCAAGAGCAAGGCGCGAAGGTGCGGGATAGCAGGCTATTGCAAGCCTGAGCAACGCAGCTATTGGTGTTCATGGCCAGCGAAAAACCGCAATTTGTGGCCTTTCGAGGTATAAGGTCACATTTAGAAAGAAGAGGAACGGAACAGAATGGAAGTAACTATATTGGTCCAGGCCACGGATGAGTCCTTTGAGATATTAGAGAAAGCAAGAGAGAGAAGCAGAGATGTCTTGGACATTGCTGCTCGATTAACCTCAGAATCCCAGTCCGTCCAAAGAAAAAGAGTGGAGGCAATATTTAAAGGCGCCAGGCAAACAAAGACCGAAATTACAAGATTTGCAGCAACTTTCATTATTTTGTTTGGTTCCTGGCTGCTATTATCAGGTCACTATGATTTATTTCATATCAGCATCGGAGTTCTTTGTTGCGGTCTGGTTTCGCATGCAACGCATGATCTTCTTTTTGCCAATCCAAGAGCAGGAGATATGCGTGTAATAGTAAAAAGATTTATTACTTATATTCCATGGCTCCTCTACCAGATCGTTTTGTCCAACATGCATGTTGTTCGACTGGCTTTGGGGCCAAGAAATCTACTAGATCCAAAGATAATACAATTTAAGACAAAACTGGAAAGCGATATATCCATGGTAACTCTTGCCAATTCGATCACCCTCACGCCTGGGACAATTACCGTGGATATAAGAGATGGGGTATATTATGTGCATGCCGTGAGTAAAAAGACCGCTGAAGACCTTATGACCGGAGAGATGGAGGACAGGATTGCGCATATATTCATGGAAGCCGACCATGTATATGTACAGGATACTCTCGATATGGCACCTGTTTTTGTAGCACTAAAGTAAAAATTAAAGCTGAAAGCTCAATAAGTTTTAGGAAAAATGACCGGGGTAAACGATTATGATGACTAAACAATCGGATGACGTTATTGTAAAGACACTTTCCAGGCTGCTGATACCCTTTATGCAGATTTATGCTCTGTATGTTATCGCTCATGGACATTACAGTCCTGGTGGAGGATTCCAGGGAGGAGTGATTCTTGGGGCAAGCCTTATTTTATTGGTCATTACCTATGGATTGGACAATGCTTTAAGGAAGATGAGCGAGAAATTAAATACCATTCTGTGTAGCACGGGAGTCTTTATATATGCAGGAATAGGGGCATTGTGTTTAGTGCTTGGAGGTAACTTTTTAGATTATGCAGAACTTGACCCGATCCTGCATGTGGGGATTGCGCAGGCAAGATCACTCGGTATTCTTGGCGTTGAGGTCGGTGTCGGGATTACAGTTATGGCTGCAATGGCTTCGATCTTTTTAGACATAGCAACCGGAGGACTTCCTTCATCAAAAGAAAAGAATATCCAAGGGAAGAGAGCTTGAAGATACAGGAGATCAATAAGCAGTCTGCCAGGATGCAACAGATCTACAATATGATATTGAATCTGGCTCCTACTGATACCTCGGTTGTGATCCAGGGTGAAGAGGGTACGGAGAAGGCATTGGTGGCAAGATGTATCCATTTGAACAGCTCGAGAAAAGATAAACCTTTTGATGTGTATAACTGCTCAGCTTATCCGAGGTTTATAGTAGAAAGCGGGCTTTTTGGTCATGAAACAGGCGCCTTTGAGGGGGCGGTATCTCAAAAGAAAGGATGTCTGGAGCAGAATAATGGCGGGACAGTGTTTTTGAGTGAGATTGATAAAATGCCTCCGTTGACACAGATCAAACTTCAGAATTTTTTACAGGACGGGTCAATAAAAAGGCTTGGAGGCAAAAAAAGTATTAATACAGATGTCAGGATTATTGCCGCTGTTAATACTGATCTTGGGAAAGAGGTCGAAATAGGAACTTTTAATGAAGAATTTTCTTATATGCTGAATGTAATTAATATACACCTGCCTTCTTTAAGGCAGAGGAAAGATGATATCCCCCTTTTAACAGAATGCTTTTTAGAAATACTGAATGTGGAAATAGGAAAAAATGTCAGAGGTGTTACATCCGATACTATGCAGGTGTTAATGGACTATTCCTGGCCTGGAAATGTCAAGGAGTTGGAAAACTCAATACAACATGCCTTTCTTCTAACAGAAGGTGAAAAAGTTGAGCGTGAGTTACTGCCTTCCCGAATCTTGCATGAAGTGTTAAAAGAAAAAAATGAGGGGATAACCTCTTTTGAGGAAAATGAGAAAAGATTCCTTATGAAAATTTTGCAGGAGAACAACTGGAACAAATTAAAAGTTGCAAAACAACTCAATGTGAGCCGCAGCACATTGTATTCAAAGCTTAATAAATTCAACTTAACGGTTAATTAAAGCAATAAGCTGGCTAATAAGCTAACAAGCTAACAAGCTAATAAGCTAACAAGCTAACAAGCTAATCAGCTTAACAGCTTAACAGCTAATCAGCTTAACAGCTAATTTTGGAGTATTGAGATGGAAAATTTTTATTTAGGTGTGAGCATTTTCCTTTGTTTGCTTGTTTTACTTTGTCTCTATCGGGTAGTCTACGGGCCGACTATTATAGACAGGATTGTAGGAGTCGGAGCGATCGGCACAAAAACATTGGTGGTTCTGGTGCTGATGGGGTTTATCTATGGCAGGATAGAGATGTTTTTGGATATCATCATGGTTTACGCTATTTTGAACTTTATCGGAACATTAGCGGCTGCAAAGTACTTTGAAGGGAGAGGTGAAATTTGATGGAAATTGTAAAAGGAATATCTGTAATATTTATTTTAGTTGGGTGTTTCTTTTTTGCCACAGGCACCATTGGCTTCCTGCGTTTTCCGGACTTTTATTCCCGGATGCATGCCACGGGGAAAGGCGATACACTTGCAGTGCTTATAGCGCTTGTCGGCCTTTCTATATATCATGCAGCATATCACGGGGCTATTTTAGACAGTATAAAGATAGTCGTTGTCGCTGTTTTTGTTTTCTTGGCTAATCCCACTGCAACCCACGCCATTTCAAGAGCTGCTTTTCGGTGCGGTGTCAAACCATGGACCAGGGAGGGAAGCAAATGATCTGGCAACTTGATCTTATACTTTGTCTTTTTATTATAATCTGTGCGATTGCTGCTATTAATGTAAAGGATCTTTTGGCGGCTGTTATTATTTTGGGTGCTTACAGTTTTTTTATGTGTCTCCTATGGACGGAAATGGGAGCCGTGGATGTAGCCTTTACCGAGGCTTCCGTTGGCGCCGGAGTCGGAACAGTCTTGTTTATTGCAGCGGTTAGTAAAACAAAAAGGAGGTCAAAAGATTGAAAGTTATTGCTTTAATCGCAGTCATTATGACAGGCGCATTACTCATATATGGCGTTGAAGACATGCCTGGGTGGGGTGATCCCAATTCTCCGGCCAGTTCATACGTTTCACCACAGTATATTCAGGAGGCCACGGAAAAAACAGCAACCCCTAATATTGTTACTGCTGTGCTTGCGGATTACAGGAGTTATGACACGATGGGTGAGACCGTAGTAGTCTTTACGGCAGCGATTGGCTGCATTCTGATGTTGAGAAAAAAGCGTAATGGTGAAGGAGGCTGATATGCTCGACTACGTAATCAGCAAATACAACTTTTGGATATATATAATCCTGATGATGATCGGGCTTTATGCAATGATTGGTAAGAAAAATCTTGTCAAGAAATTAATCGGGATGAATGTATTCCAGTCCGCGATAATCCTTTTTTACGTTTCTATAGGTGTGAAAGCAGGCGCGACAGTTCCAATACTTTCCGGGCATGGCCACGGCCATGAAGCTATCGACGTTGCCAGCTATATTAATCCCTTGCCCCATGTACTCATGCTTACGGCTATTGTGGTGTCTATAGCCACTACCGGCATTGCGCTTGCAACACTCATTTTAATCTATAGAAAATATAACACGTTAGAAGAAGACGAGATCCTGAAGATCAGAAAGGAAACAGGGGCCTAAAATGGCAGATCAATTTGCAGCGCTGATTATAGTAGTTCCTTTGATTGCTTCCCTCTTTGTCCCGGTGTTTGGGTGGTGGAAAAAGAAACTTTGTTATCCATGGGTTGTCGCCGTCCTTGTCATACCTCTTATCTCCTCTTTAAGTGTGCTGAATACAGTCATGACGACCGGCAAATTCTCCTATCGTCTGGGTGGCTGGGCACCTCCGTGGGGGATAGAATATATGCTGGACCATCTTAGCGCATTTGTGCTGGTTATTGTATCGTCTATCAGTCTGATTGTTGCCATTTATTCAAAAAAAAGTGTGGAAGATAACCTCCCGGAAAAGACAGTTCCTTTTTATACACTTTTCCTTCTCCTCGTCACCGGACTCATGGGTATTGTTATCACTGGTGATGTATTCAATCTTTTTGTATTCCTGGAGATATCTGCGCTTTCCTGCTATGCCTTAATAGCAATCGGTGAGGAAGGCGCGCCAATGGCCACCTTTAATTATATTATCATAGGTACCATCGGAGCCTGTTTTTACCTGTTAGGCATTGGATACCTTTATATAGCAACCGGTTCCCTTAATATGGCGGATCTGGCTAATATCCTGCCGGACCTGTATCACTCCAAGGTTATTCTTGTCGCCTTTGCCTTTTTTACTGTTGGTTTAGCCATTAAGGCAGGGCTCTTTCCATTGCATACATGGCTGCCGGATGCTTACTGTACTGCACCTTCTGCGGTGAGTGCGCTGATTGCCCCTTTAATGACCAAAGTGGCTGCATATGTGATGATTAGGCTAATGTTTACCGTATTCCAGCCCAATTTTTCTGTAAACATGGTGCCGGTAATGCCCATATTGGGATGGCTGTCGGTCATGGCTATTTTTTGGGGAGGAATTAAAGCGCTTGCTCAAACAGACCTCAAGAGGATGCTTGTTTATGTTGTTGTAGCGGAAGTCGGGTATATTGTGATTGGTGTGAGTGTAGCGAATCGAATGGGACTTACCGGGGCTATTCTTCACATCATGAACGATGCTGTTATGATGGCGTGCCTTTTTTTGGTTGTGGGTGCTATATTGTACAAGACAGGAACGCGGGAAATACATCAGTTGCGTCACCTGAATAAGAAGATGCCGTTTACTATGGCCGCATTTACGATAACCGCTCTTTCCATGTGTGGCATACCGCCGGCATGTGGCTTTTTCAGCAAGTGGTATCTCATCCTGGGTACTATCGAGGCCGGGCAGTGGGTATGGGCGGCAGCTCTCTTATGCAGCAGCTTGATAAATGCTGTGCTGTTTTTCAGGGTTATCGAATGCGCTTATTTAAAACCGATGGAGCCGGCATATGCCCTTAATGGCGGGGAAACAAAACATGAGGAGATACAAAGAGACGAGGCTCCTCTTACTATGCTTGTTCCTATTGTTATCATGGCTGCGGGAGTTATTCTCCTCGGCATTTTTAGCGGAAAGATCATTTCGTCTGTAATTCAGTTTGCAGTCCCTGCAAGCTTTTAAGGACTGGGAGGATGGGAATGGATGTTCTATATTCATCAAGACCCCTTTGGGCTGTCTTGGTGTCAATGATCGCTGCTTTTCTGATTCTGGCCACTGGAGAGAAGAACAGGAATATTCGGGAGTCGTGGACCATCATGGCCGCGCTGGCAAAGTTTCTGATCGTCTTTTCCATGGTCCCTGTGATTTTGCAGGGAAAAGTGATCGAATATACTATAGTAACTTTTTATCCTGGGCTTTTGTTGCAATTCAGGATAGACGCTTTTGGAATGCTGTTCGGGGTGATTGCATCATCTCTCTGGATCGCAACCTCCTTTTATTCCATAGGTTATGTCAGGGGGCTTAACGAACATGCGCAAACGAGATATTTTTTCGCTTTTGCCATGTGCCTTTCATCGACAATAGGAATCGCATTTTCAGCCAATCTCCTTACCTTTCTTGTCTTTTACGAAATACTTACCATTGCCACTTATCCTCTGGTAATTCACAAGGAGTCAAAAGAAGGGATCATGGGGGGGAGAAAATATTTGGCCTATACCCTTACAGCAGGTTGCGTCCTCCTGTTTGCCATAGGAATGATCTATTACATGACCGGTACTCTTGATTTTAAAGCCGGTGGATTTATGGCCGGCAGCGGGTCGAGCACTGTCCTGATAATGCTGTTCGCGATGCTCATCTTCGGTTTTGGTGTCAAAGCAGGTATTATGCCGATGCATGAATGGCTTCCTACCGCTATGGTTGCTCCTACCCCTGTAAGCGCGCTTTTGCATGCAGTGGCTGTTGTTAAAGCCGGTGTGTTTGGTTGTTTAAGGGTCATACTTTATGTGTTTGGTCCTGGCCTTCTCCATGATCTGGGAATATGGCTAATCATGGCATATATTGCTTCCTTTACAATAGTCGTGGCCGGCTTCCTTGCATTGGGCCAGGATCATCTGAAAAGAAGGCTTGCCTTTTCTACTATTAATAATCTTGCTATGATTGTCCTTGGGGCAGCGCTTCTGACCAAGAGTTCCATGACCGGCGGAATCATCCATATGGCAAATCATGCTTTTATGAAAATTACGCTCTTTTTTTGTGCCGGAGCCATACATGTAAAAATGCACAAAGATTATGTCAGCCAATTAGATGGTTTGGGAAGACAGATGCCATTGACAATGGGAGCTTTTGCCATAGGAGCCATCGGGCTTTCAGGCATTCCCCCTATGAGTGGGTTTATCAGTAAGTGGTTTTTATGCCTTGGCGCGCTTGAAGCAAACCAGATCATTTTCTTGTTTGTATTTATGACGAGCGCCATGCTTGATGTGGCCTTTTTCTTTCCTATCATTTACAATTCTTTTTTCAAAAAGCCGATGGATGATGTTGCCCCGCATTTTGATGAAGCGCCCATGTTCATGGTAATTCCTCTTGTCATTACAGCTTTGTTGTCAATCGTCTTTGGGATCGTACCGGATGCATTTTTTCGCTTTTTCAGTCTAACATCTCTGGCAGTACAAAACATAATGGGAGTAGGATAGGATGGTAAAAAAATTAAAGATCATTCTTTATATAAGTATCGCAGCAACCTGTATCCTCGGTTTTCTGTTCCCGAACCAACACCCTCATTTCTGGTGGCAGAAGATACCGGTTTTTGATGCTGTATTCGGGTTTATCGGATGTGTTGTAATTGTACTTGTATCCAAATGGATAGGCCATGGCTGGCTTATGAAGAAAGAGGATTATTATGATTAATCTCCCCCCCGCATTTATTTACATTATAGGGGCTCTTTTGATCCCCCTGATCAGGATAAGAATATTAAAGCAAGCTCTTGTGCTGTTGGTTCCGGCCATAGCTTTCTGGAATCTTATAAACATGCCCCACGGTGTTTATTGGACATACCAGTTTCTGGATTACGAACTAATCCTGGGCAGGGTGGATAAACTTAGTATGGTTTTTGCGTATGTCTTTGTAATCATGTCCTTTATTGGGATGGTCTATGCCATCCATATAAAGGAATACGGACAGCATGTTGCTGCATTACTTTATGTGGGGTGCACTCTCGGTGTAGTTTTTGCCGGAGATATGTTTACGCTCTTTGTTTTTTGGGAGATTATGGCCATTTCTTCGGTCTTTCTGGTTTTTTATCGAAAAACAAAACGGTCTCTGGAAGCGGGATTCCGGTATATTCTGGTGCATCTTTTCGGTGGATGTGTTTTATTGTGCGGAATTGTCATTCATGCGGTAACTACCGGATCATTAGCGTTTGAGTTGTTTGATTTTGGAACACTTGCTGCCAAGTTTATACTGGTTGGATTTTTACTTAACGCAGCAGTGCCCCCGTTTCATGCATGGCTGGCAGATGCATACCCTGAAGCAACCATTACCGGCGCTGTATTTATGACGGCATTTACGACAAAAAGTGCAGTTTACGTTCTGTTAAGGGGTTTTCCCGGTACTGAACTTCTGGTCTGGTTAGGTGCGATCATGGCGCTTTACGGAGTAGTTTACGCTGTCCTTGAAAACGATATCCGCAGGCTTCTTGCATATCATATTATTAGCCAGGTGGGGTATATGGTCTGCGGTGTCGGCCTTGGAAGTGAAATGGCTATTAATGGTGCCAGTGCCCATGCTTTTTGTCATATTCTTTACAAGGCTGTTTTGTTTATGGGGATGGGTGCGGTTGTATATGTGACCGGAAGAAGCAAGATGACGGACTTGCAGGGGAGAGACTTATACAAAAAGATGCCGATTACACTTGCCCTGTACATGGTGGGCGCTTTTTCCATTTCCGCGGTTCCACTCTTTAATGGATTTGTAAGCAAGACAATGGTTGTTGCGGCCGCAGGAATGCTGCATAGGCCTTCTATTGAATTGATGCTTCATCTTGCTTCCATTGGTACATTTTTGCACACTGGATTGAAACTTCCCTGGGGAGTCTGGTTTGGCGTAAAGAAGGGGGATGAAGACGTAATAGAGGATGCAAAGGAGCCCCCGTTCAATATGTTACTGGCTATGGGTATTGCCGCTGGTTTATGTACACTTACAGGCGTTTACCCAAAAATACTTTATGATCTTTTGCCCTATCCGGTCGATTTTCATCCATATACTGTAAGCAGTGTAGTGGCGATGATGCAGATGCTGGTACTTACTCTGGCTGCATTCTGGCTTTACATTGATAAACTGGGTGGCGAGCCCACGGTCAGTCTCGATACAGATTGGCCTTACAGAATGTTTGGAAGAGTAACGCTATGGTTTTGCAATCGTCCGCTGAATGCAATCAGATCGATGGGGCAAGACCTGCTTTCAAAGGAAGTTGTGTCTGTAGGAAAGATCAGCAAACATCCGTATATCTTTCTTGAAATGTTTTGGAATTCGATTCAAGGGAAAAGGGTATCATATCAAGAACTCATAGATAAACCGTATAATGAGAATTCTTACAGGATTCCGTTAGGTCTTAGCGCCTGCGCAGCGATTATATTTCTTTTTCTATACGGTTTGATTTATATGGCGTGATTAAGGTAGAAACGTGCTGAAGAAGTAGAGTCTCCACAGCAAAAGTACTGTGGAGACGCTGGGATTTCAGGTAATTACATCTCATCATTTTCACCGCATGCCACCGGCCTTACTCCATAAGCGCTAACTTAGTCGCAGCGTCATTCCTGCGAAAGCCGGAATCCAGTTAAACAATCCAATTCGGATTGCTGCTTTCAATCAATTCCAGTTTCCATTTTCGCTTCCATTCTTTTAATCGCTTCTCCCGCTCAATAGCGGATTTCATACTCTCGTGCACTTCATGCCAAACCAGTTAATGAACACAGTAAGGGCTCGGTCAAAAATGCCAAGTTATTTTTGACCGAGCCCTAACGTTTGGTAAAACCTTCCACCATATTGTTTTTGTGTTCCCATATCCTCTTGATAAGGTCTGAAGTCACTCCGATTGAGCCTGCTCAATTTGGGTTAGAAACTAAAAAGCTCTAATAGAATCCATTATCAATAAAATTTCTTGACAAATTAAAACCAAATAGTATTTATACAGTTTATGAAATTAGACTTAAGTTTTATCGGAAGAAATATACGAAAGCTAAGACAGCAGCGCAACTGGAGTATGGCGAAGCTGGCGGCCAGGGTCGGGATGAACGAAGTCCCTTTAGGCCGGATCGAACGGGGATTAAACGCCCCTTCAGCATCTGTCATTTACCGGCTTTCAAAAGAACTCGGCGTATCGGTTGATACGCTTTTTGCAGTGGATGAACATAAATTTCGCTCTCTAAAGCACGAAAGCTCACAAGCCCCTTTTCCGGCGACGGTCGGCGGAGATGATAAAGAACTGCCTTCCAGGATCATAACGATGTCGCACGATATAATTGAAGCATTCTGTGCCCTTGAAGATATTTGCAAAGCGCAAAAAAGGGCAAATATTCCGCTTGTTATTCCCTTCGATCCCACAATTAGGGGGATGGAAGCGCTTTCGGAAAAGGTGCGCTGTTTTGCCGGAATTGAACACGGCATAGTCTTTGACTATTTTGAACTCTTTGAAACCCTTGGTTTTCGTGTAATCGTAGTTCCTTTGCCTAAAAAAATCGAGAGCTTTTCATATTATGACCCTTTAAATCAGAATGCTTTCTTTTTTTTGACGACAAGGCAGAATCCTGAAAAACAGCTTTTTTGCCTGGCATATGAATTGGGAAATGTCTTAATCCTGACTTACTCTATACAGCAGGGCGTGGAATTGTTTCACAACGATGCTGCATCTGATTCTTCAGGCGAAAAACCCTTTACAGCACATCGTGCGGCAAGACGTTTTGCCGCTACCTTTCTTATGCCAGCAAAAGCTGTGAGAGATACTGTTGAACAATTGGGGATTCAAAAAAAGCACTGGTCATATGAACTTTTGCTTCGCATCAAGCATCGCTTTGGTGTTTCTGTAGAGGCTTTTTTATATCGTTTAAATGAACTCGATTTAATCCATCCCTCTCTGGTTCAACCGCTTAAAGCTAAAATTCATGAGCACTACGGCAAAACTGACTTCGGTGAACCCGACCTTTCAAGAAGGCTTTTAACCCCCAACGGCAGGCTGTGGGATTTGGTGCTGACGGGAAAAGAATCAAAAGAAGGGCGTGAGGAAGTGCTTGAAATTGAGAAAGTATTGAAAAAATGGAAGGTGGTAAAAAAATGAAAACCGTATCGCATTACGGTTAATATCTATTTGAACAAGAGGATATCATGATGATGTCAAAAGAACTTACAAACTCAACGATAGAGCGCCAGAATGTCCTGAATAACCCATTTGCCGTCACGGAAATTCAGAAAGCAATCCATTCCGGGGGGTTGTGTTTGATGGGTCTGTACGCCTTGTGAAGGAACAGATTGCGGCATTTTTTGAAGTGGATGTTCGCACAATTGAACGTTATCTGGAAAAATATGGAGATGAACTGGGGCTAAACGGGTACGAGGTTTTGCGAGGGAAACGTCTTAAATCATTCAAGTTAACAATTAAAGAACAATTTGATACCGACATCGGTGTCGGTATCAAAACACAGCAGCTTGGAATATTCGATTTCAGGGCCTTTCTTAATATCGCGATGTTGCTGACCGAAAGTGAACGGGCTCGCGTGCTGCGGCAGACCATTCTGGATATCGTTATCGATACGATAAATCAGCGTACCGGCGGCAGCACCAAGTACATCAATCAGCATGACGCTGAATTAGCTAATGGGTGGGGGCAAATTGCCACCCCCCTTTCAGTTCAGACTGGAGGCGGGCCTCAACGAATGAACTGCGCCAACGTGATTCGGAATTGAATTTCTACCGGGGTACAATTTGTACCCACCCCTTTTGGTTGGAAACATCTGGTGGAAAGCAAGCGTGCTGCTCACAAAGGTGGAGAGGTTGCCGGGAAGGCAAGAAAAGACCTGGAACAAAAGACCCGCAAGAAGGTTGTCTCCACCGAGAACTATCTGAACATTCCTCAAAAAAGACGGAAACAGTTGAATGAAAAAGAATAAGACTTTTTTCAGGGCGAAATAAAATGATGTCGAATAACCATCTAAACTCAACTAATCGGCATGTAGCGCTGGATGTGGAAACAATCGGTCTTTCGCCCAAAAACGGGGACAGGGTGATAGAAATCGGCGCTGTTGTTATCGAGGATCAGAGTATTGTTAAGGACAGAAATTTGAAAACTCTGCCGGTCATCATAGTGTTTGCTTTTAAAGCGAAAAAAAGTATAATCTTTTTAAATTACGAAGGGAAATGGGGATTCCGTTATTCCATATTTTCAAGTTGCGAACGTTCTGCACGAACGTTCGTCCCTGAGTCGATCTCGATACGAATAAAGTCAACATAGTCAACAACATCCCCAAAGGTCCAAGATGGGTCGGCTTTGGAAATTTGAGAAAGACGAAGTCGATGAGT
>JAJSZT010000044.1 GCA_030272815.1 Deltaproteobacteria bacterium | reverse complement strand
ATCATTTGATGCATCAACAATTCTGAATCTCAAAGGCTCTTTTTTAGCAAGCTCAAGGTAGCCGGCTCTTACCTTTTGGTGAAACAAAAGAGTTTCTTTTTCAAAACGGGTTTCAAGGGCAGTCCTTGAGCCGTTTTCTATTTGTTTCCATGCGCGCATTAAGCCTGTTTCAGGTGGCAGATCAAGAAGAATCGTTATGTCGGGTTTTAAATCTTCAAAGACCAATTCATGCAACCTGTTTATAAGTCCTATATCAAGTCCCCTTGCAAAGCCTTGATAGACAACTGTGGCATCATAATAACGATCACATAAAACGGTTTTGCCTGAAGATAAGGATGGATATATAAATTCCTTAATATGCTGAGACCTGTCTGCCATATACAGAAGAAGCTCAGTTATAGGATCCATATCTCTGCTTTCGGGATCAAGAAGGATAGCCCGAATTTTTTCTCCGGTTTTCGTACCTCCTGGCTCCCGGGTTATAACGCAGTCCTGTCCTTTATTCTGCAAGAATTCAGCTATATTCTTTATCTGAGTCGTCTTGCCTGAACCTTCTATGCCTTCGAGAGTTATAAACATTTTAATCAGTTACTTCTTTGTTCTTGTATAGAAAATTATACTTTGTTAAGCAGTTAGCTTTTAGCAATTAGCCTTTAGCTTAAAAAATCAAACAGCTAACAGCTAATGGCTAATAGCTTTTTTATTTCCTATGTAAAAAAAACGTTCCAGTAATTTGTGAAAGGAAGTCCATTTTTCACCGGGATCTTCTCTGTCAATAAATTCTCGTATGCCGTTTACCTTTGAATCTATCTCGTCAATATAGTTAAGTAATACAGCCTCAATCGTTTTGGGCGGTTCAGGCGAACCAAACTCTCTTGTTCCATGATGGCTTACAATCATATGTTTGATTAATAATGCCTGTTCATCAGGAAAATTTTTAATATTTCTGAGTTTTTCCTCGATCATCTGGACGCCTATGACAATATGGTTAAGCAGCCTTCCTTCGTCTGAATAATCTATTTTAACTTTATAGTCGAACTCCCTTATTTTCCCGATATCATGGAGTATTGCGCCTGTAATAAGAAGATCCCGGTCAATTCCAATATATTGATAGTGCTCGGCAATTTTATCGGCAAGCCGCGCCATAGAGAGTGTATGTTCAATAAGGCCGCCTATGTATGCGTGATGCATTTTTTTTGCTGCAGGAGCAGTCTTAAATTTGGAAACGAATTCATCATCATTCCAGAAAGCCTCAAGAAGATTTTTTAAATACAAGGTTTCAATGGTTTTAGTTAATTTTAACAGGCGCTCAAACATGGCATCTCTGTTAAATTTGGATTCCGACAGAAAGTCTGAAGGATCAATTGAGTCTGCTGAACACGCTTCTATATTTTTAATGACCAGTTGAAGAGAACCCCTGTATTCTGTAACAGTTCCCTTGACCCGAGCAAAGTCGCCGGCGGATATTTTTGCTGTTATCTGGTCGACATTATTCCACACAACACCCTTTATAATACCTGTTTTGTCTGAAAGGGAAATATTTAAGAAATTATTTCCATCTTTTTTCTGCGCCAGATTTTTTTCAGACAGCACAAATATGTCATCGATAATATCGCCTGTCTTAATTGAATTGATGAATTGTTTTTTCATTAAATACCACCGCTTGATTGCTTTGAGACCTTTGATATTAGTCGAGTAGTTGGCTACTCGAGTTTTTTATTTATTTTCCACCCTTTAAGTTTTTCAAGTACGCTATAATCTGTCATATCACATTTAATCGGGGTTATTGATATGTAATTCCGGCACAGGAAAACATCATCTGTATCTGAGTCATCAACGGAGCTTTGCAGATCGCATCCCTGCCAGTAATATGTACGATTTCTGGGATCAACTCTTTTATCTATATATTCTGAGTATAACTCGGTACCATGCCTGCAAATACGCACCCCTTCAATCTTTTTTAAAGGAAGGTCAGGAATATTTACGTTTAAAAATGTTCCAAAAGGCAGCCCTTTTTCTAATACATCTTTTGTCAGAAGCTCCGCAAATAAAGCAGCGTCATCATAGTTATCTATTTCATGGCTTCCTATTGAAACAGCTATTGAAGGTACTCCGTAAAGAGCTGCTTCTTTGGCGGCTGCAACAGTTCCGGAGTAATTGACATTAATTCCAACATTTGCGCCTGGATTAATCCCTGAAATCACAATATCGGGACGTGAGTCAAGTATTTCAAGTATGCCAAGCTTGATGCAATCAGCAGGGGTGCCGTTTACAGCATGTCCGATGCATCCTTTGTTGAACGAGATTCTGGCTGTCCGTAACGGTTTGTGCAGAGTTATAGCGTGACCCGCAGCGCTCCGTTCCCGGTCAGGGGCAACTATCGTTACAGAATGCTGTTCTGTAAATTTCTTGTGCAGAGCCCATAACCCTTCTGCATAAATTCCATCATCGTTTGTTAATAATATTTTCATTAGACAAACAGGCAAAAAGGATTTTCGATAAACCGCATGTGAAATTGGTTAAGGACTTGGAAACGTGGGAAAAATAAAACAGGGTATTGCCATTTTTAAGACAATACCCTGTTTTGTTTTTTAAACTAATTTTTAACTAAGTCTGGTTTTTTTATTAATGACCACCAGCGCCAAACAGTGCTGCAATTGCACCTGCCTGAGGATGGGCATAGATAAGAATCAGCGCGATAACCAGAGCATAAATACACAGTGACTCAATCATAGCGAGACCGATCAGCAGGGTAACTGTTACTTTACCTGATGCTTCGGGATTTCTTGCAATACCCTCAACTGCGGATTTCAGACCGATACCCTGTGCGATACCGCAACCAAAAGCTGCTACAGCAATGCCGAAACCAGCAGCAGTAACACTCGCAATAAAGAATTGTAATGCTTGTTCACCCATAAAACTCTACCTCCTTTTTAAGATTTTTTTATTTTGCTTCTTCCATTATCCCATTATTTAACAGCAAATAAATTGCTTATTATTATTTTTTAATGCGCATGTTCCATTGCGCCGGTAAAATACATTATTGAAAGCAAAAAGAAGACAAATGCCTGAACTAAAGAGACAAATATACCAAGCGCCATGATCGGCAGGGGAGCAAAGAAAAGGCCGGCAAGTCCAAAAAGAATACCCAGTACCAGTTCATGGCCCATCATATTACCGAAGAGCCTGAAGGTGAGTGAGAGAATGCGTGCTATATGACCTATTAGTTCAATCGGAAGAATGATGGGAATCATCCACCATACAGGGCCAAGAAAATGTTTAATATATTTTACTCCATGGTATTTAAGACCGATAATGTGAGTAAAAATAACCACGGGAAGCGCACATGAAAGAGTTGTATTCAGACTGGCAGTTGGTGGAAAAAAGCCCGGCACAAGTCCTATTAGATTACATACAAAAATATAGATAAATACAGTTGCTGCTATTGGGAAAAGCCACCTGCCTTCTTCTCCTGTGACGCTGATCATAAAGTCTTCCATGCCGGAAAGAACAACTTCAAAAACGTTTTGTGCTTTTGAAGGGATCATGCTTATACTTTTTGTGGCAATTACACCTAAAACTATAAGTAAAGCCATAATAACCCACGAGTAAATTACATGTGGATATGCGTGGGCAAAGTGACCAAGCCCGATAAGCTCGAAAAATTTGACAAAGAATAAATATGGATGTTCCACTTTAAATTGCCTCCTTGAAAAATAGTTTTTTTACTTCACATATAGTTGCAAGCATTATACTTGCGACCACAACGGAAAGACCAACAAAAAGTCCTATCGGATCAACATAATGCTTTGATATAAGGACAAATATAATAAATCCGCTTACAATAAAACGCAGATAATATTTGCCTAAAATAACGTTGTGAGAAGCTAAATGCGGGGGCCTGAAAGCCTTTTTAAGGGTTCGGGAAAGCATGTGGAAGTTTATTGTAACAATCAGTCCTCCAAATATGATTCCCCTTGCGAAATTCGGTGTGGTAATTAAAAAGCCGACAATACTGACAATAGAGAACAGGATCCAATTTGTTATTGTGATGAATTTTATGAGACGTTGTTCAATAACCACAGTTTCAATCTTTCTATCAGAATTTTCTGCTCTTTTTTATTGCAAGTCCTATGTTTCTATAACCTGCCGCAATCCCCAAACAAAGAAATATAAGCATAAACCAGGGCGATGTGTTATATCTTTTGTCAATATAGAGACCTATAGCAAGTCCAATAAAAATTGAGAGAGCTACAGACAAACCAATACTACTATAAAATGCAAGTTCTTTCCAAGACTTTATTGATTCTTTTTTCATGATTTGGAAGCCTTATCATTGACTGTTAGACAGGCTTAAATCAGACCATGTTGGATTAAGTCTTCTAACACAGGATTATAAACAAGTCAATGTAAAAATATGTTAGACCTAAATTAGATTAAGATTTAACTAATTCCCTAGGAGGCTGTCCGAGAATAGCCTCATTCCAGCAAAAAAATATTAAGATAGTATTTTGATATGTATACTCGTGTCTAAATCTTAAGTCAACAAAAATACAATGATAATGGAGCACGAAATATCAAGAAAAACAACAAGATATAGTATGTTTTATATTAACAATATCTATACTTTGCGGTAATTTTTTTACGATTTTAACAGTATAAAGGAGTGCCGCAAAGATGATTCCTTTTTTGAGGGGTTTGCTTTTTGTAAAAAGTGATTGTCGGACAGGCTCCTATGAGGAAAGGAAGAGGGACTTCGAGGCCGCCAATTGGTTGGCAAAGCATTGGTAGTGATTGCCAGTGGAACTGGACGGTCGAAAGATCGGACGGGGGCAGCCTTAGGGGTCTAAAAGAGTCCGAAAATATCCTTTCTTTAAAACTCAATCCTACAAAATAGATATGCTTCAAAAATAGCCATACTATGAGGTTTTTGAGTTTTTTAAAGAAGCTTTTATGAAATCCTTAAAAAGTGGATGAGGATTCATAGGTCTGGATTTGAATTCAGGATGGAACTGACATCCGACAAACCATGGATGATCATTGATTTCGACAAGTTCAACCAGCTCACCGTTTGGCGAAGTGCCGCTTATTATCAAACCATTTTCTTCCAGTTTTTCTTTAAACTCGTTATTGAATTCATACCTGTGTCGATGCCTTTCAGAAATATCAGATACGCCGTATGCTTTGAAAGAAAAAGTATCTTTTTTAATGTTACAGGAATAAGCTCCCAGACGCATGGATCCGCCCTTGTCAGAGTCTATATCACGTTTCTGAATTGTTTTAGTCTTTTCATCATACCATTGTAGCATCAGATAAATAACAGGAAAAGGAGTTTTCTTATCAAACTCTGAGCTGTGAGCCCCATCCATGCCTGCTACGTTGCGGGCAAACTCAATTACAGCTATTTGCATTCCAAGACATATGCCAAAAAAGGGAATTTTATTTTCCCTTGCATGTTTTGTTGCGGAAATTTTCCCTTCAATACCGCGGGAACCAAATCCGCCCGGGACAAGTATACCATCGGCATCAGCAAGCATTTCTTTGGCATTATTTTCGTTTATTGTTTCCGAATCTATAAATTTAAGATTAACACGACAATTGTTGGGGATACCGCCATGGCAAAGCGCCTCATTTAAACTTTTGTATGATTCAGTCAAATCTGTGTACTTTCCAACTATAGCTATTGTAACGGAAAACTCGGGGTTATTCAGCATGTTGACAATCTGCTTCCATGCATCAAGACGTGGCGCCCTTGTCCAAATGTTAAGAAGCTCAATAATCTTGTCGTCAAGGCCCTGATTATGAAATATAAGTGGAACCTCGTAAATACAATTCACATCTTTTGCGGTTATTACTGCATCCACACTAACGTTACAAAATAAAGCTATTTTGGCCTTTATATCTTTAGACAGATACCTGTCTGTACGGCAGAGTAGAATATCCGGCTG
The DNA here is from genome assembly GCA_030272815.1 of Deltaproteobacteria bacterium. Classification (GTDB taxonomy): domain Bacteria; phylum Desulfobacterota; class Desulfobacteria; order Desulfobacterales; family ETH-SRB1; genus B13-G4. The sequence goes on along the minus strand of JAJSZT010000044.1, from coordinate 23,602 downwards.
AATACCGATACTTCTTAGTTCCTTTACGCTGTGCTGGGTTGGCTTGGTTTTGACCTCTCCTGCTGTTGCAATATAAGGAACAAGTGTTAGATGAATGTACAGCACATTTTCCTTCCCTACATCAGCTTTGAACTGCCGGATAGCTTCAAGAAATGGCAAACTTTCAATATCGCCGATTGTTCCGCCTATCTCCACTATAACTATATCCACTCCATCTGCCACAAGCTTTATACTTTTTTTAATCTCGTCTGTAATGTGCGGGATAACCTGGACAGTACCTCCCAGATATTTTCCCTGACGCTCTTTAGTAATGACGGAGTGGTATATCTTTCCAGTGGTAAAGTTGTTATCCCTGCCCAATTTAGCGTTAGTAAAACGTTCGTAATGCCCGAGATCCAGATCTGTCTCTGCGCCATCATCTGTAACAAAGACTTCTCCATGCTGAAATGGATTCATTGTTCCAGGGTCAACATTAATATACGGGTCAAGCTTCTGGATAGTTATAGTAAGCCCGCGACTTTCGAGAAGTGCTCCAATGGCGGCAGAAGCAAGCCCCTTCCCAAGAGATGAAACTACTCCACCTGTAACAAATATATACTTTGTATTAGAAATCATATATCTCCTCGCAACTTCTGCAACAAACAAATAAACCATAACATTTTAGCGTTATGAAACAAATCGGCTGAGCGAATATATTTTCAAAAAACTGGTAACTACTCAGGTTGTTAGGTTCACAGTTCACAGTTACTATAACCAAACTCCTTTATTCATATAGCTTCTTGAATTCCTTGATGGTCTTTTGAATATCACTTAACCCCTGCGAATCATCTTTATCTTTTTCAACTGAGCTAAGATTCAAATATACTGATTTAAGATGTTCAATGTCAAAAAGCTCCTCAGAAAAAGAAGGATTCACTTTTATTTTATCGACATGAATTTCACGCACCAAAATATCATTATGATAAAATTCAATATGCATAGGGTACCAGGCCTTATGTGTTTGCTTCCAATCTCCATAGCGAATTTCCAAAACATCTTTATTGCTTTTATTGTCCTTGTCTATGATTATCCAGCGAATTGGTTGAAAAGTATTTTTGTCTAACCATATCTGGGAGACTGACTTGTCAGGATATTCTGCACCTATCACATAGGCAATTTTGTCTTGAAACCTTCCCAGACTTGAAACAGATGTATCTACTCCCAGAAGGGAAACCCTGTTCTGAAGCAATATCCTGGAACGATAAAGGAAAACATCCTTATAGCAGTCAAACCTTGTTTTGGTGTTAGATACAATTTTATTGTCAATTACCGTTAAAGCGGCGCCCAAAGAAAAAACATAAATTCTTTTAGCGTTTTCAGACTGAATCTCCGATCGGAATTCTTCAGGGAAATTATATTTCAAGGTCTCTCTAAGCTCAATGATATTTTTTTCAGGGCTAACATCATAAAGTGATAGTTTCTGAGAAATTAAAAGGCTTTTTCCTCTACCGAGTTTTTCAATCATTAATTCCAGAAGATGGGGGCCGGGAATCACATATGCATCAGCTTGTATATAAAAAAAGACAAAAATTATAAAGCTAAAAAAAGCTAAAAAATAATTATACTTTGTTCCTATCACAACTAATTCCATATAAATATATTGTCTGAAAACATTGCAGCATCTCCAAGTTCTTCTTCTATCCGTATTAATTGGTTGTACTTGGCGACCCTGTCGCTTCGAGACATTGAACCTGTCTTTATCTGACCTCCGTTTATACCAACAACCAGGTCTGAAATAAAGGTATCTTCTGTTTCACCTGACCTGTGGGATATTATTGTAGTATATCCGGCCTGTTTTGCCATTTCAATAGCATCCAGAGTCTCGGTTACCGTACCGATCTGATTAAGTTTGATAAGTATGGAATTTGCTATTCCCTCTTCAATTCCCTTGTTGAATATTTTTGGGTTTGTCACAAATATATCATCGCCTACTATTTGTACTGTTCCACCCAACCTGTCTGTCAGCAACTCCCAGTTATCCCAATCCTGTTCTGCAAGGCCGTCTTCTATGGAAAAAATAGGATATTTATCCATTAAATCTTCATAATAATCTATCATTTCCTCTGGTTTGAGTTTTTTATTCTCTGAGTTCAGGATATATTTTCCTTTTTTGTAAAATTCACTTGCAGCCGAATCCAATGCAAGACCAACATCTTTGCCTGGTTGATATCCTGCAGATTCAATTGCGTTAATGATAAATTTTATTGCATCTTCGTTTGATTTAAGGTCAGGTGCAAAACCGCCTTCATCCCCTACCGAAGTACTAAGTCCTTTCTTTTTAAGCACCTTTTTAAGGCTGTGAAAAATTTCAGCCCCCATCCTTACAGCCTGAGTAAAGGTTTTTGAGCTAATAGGTACTATCATGAACTCCTGTATATCAAGATTGTTGGCAGCATGTACGCCTCCGTTTATAATGTTCATCATTGGGATGGGAAGATATCTTGCATTTATCCCCCCGAGATATCTGTAAAGCGGTAAGCCATAAGCTGACGCCGCCGCCCTTGAAGCTGCCATGGATACGCTGAGAATTGCATTTGCTCCAAGTTTTGATTTGTTGGGAGTACCATCTAATTCAATCATCAAGTGATCAAGTGCCATCTGATTAGCCGCATCTATACCGCGTACAGCAGGAGCAATTATAGTTAAAACATTTTTTACAGCCCCGGTTACACCCTTTCCGCCAAATCGTTTAGAGCGCTTGTCGCGAAGCTCTAATGCTTCACGTTTGCCTGTAGAAGCTCCAGAAGGAACCGCTGCGCGTCCGACAGCGCCGCAGGCAACAATGACATCCGCCTCAACTGTGGGATTCCCTCTTGAATCCAGTATTTCTCTAGCTCTTACATCAATAATCTCAGTCATGGCACCCTCCCAATAAATTATGTATTTCATTAACTTAGGGCTCGCTAAAAAATAACTTGGCATTTTTGCATCCCAACTTCACCATATCTTTAATCGATTTTCATTCGCAAAAGTCCTCGAAATAGCTCGCTATTCCTGCGGTTTTGCTCAATCAGATCGATTAAATCTACGGCAAATTTGAGCGCAAATTCTACCAAGTTATTTTTTAGCGAGCCCTTAACGAGGTCTGAACTTGACAAAATTTTATGAAATGTTACTCTCCTTACGTTTCTATGTCAAGGTATGGTAACCATATAAGATTTATATTTAAATAGGTTTGTCATGAAAGGTAAAGACTTTTATTCTGCTGCTCATCTTGTAGTTGCGGCAATAAGGATTCTTGAACACCAGAATTCTGCATCACCTTCAATCGATGAAATTTGCCGGACATTATCATTCTCCCTGGAACAGGGCAATTTCGTATGCAGGAAGCTTAACGAAATGAATATCATAGATGTTGTTGAAGGAGCATTTGGGATCAAACTTTTTATAAAAGATCACTTACTATTAGAAGAAATTCCCCAAGGGGCAACAGAAGATAATCTTGAAAAAGAACTCAAAAAATTTCAAAATGATAAAAAGGATTATATACAAAAAATAGAGCTTTTTAAGGCAGAACAGGAAAAAAAGAAAAAAAATCTCTTTGCCGAGCTGGAAAAGAAATTAAAAAAAGACCTTGATGAAAAAAAATCTAAGTAATCTGCAACCAATGGATCTGAAAAAAAACTTAATCCCTGACAGAGTGAAAAATATACACCTTACGGCCATATGCGGCACAGGCATGGCTGCGCTTGCCGGCATGCTCAAGGATATGGGTTTTGAAGTAACGGGCTCGGATCAAAAAACCTATCCTCCCATGAGCGACTTTCTCTTTAGTAAGGGGATCAAAGTTGAAGATGGTTTTAATGAAAAGAATATTTTCAGCGCTCACGATCTTATAGTTGTTGGAAATGCAGTAAAAAAAGATAATCCTGAAATTAATAAAATGAACAAGCTGGGGCTAAATTTCTGTTCGATGCCCCAGGCAGTAAACAGGTTTGTTGCAGATGGTAAGAAAACAATACTTGTTACAGGAACTCACGGCAAAACAACGATTTCTTCTATTATGGCCTGGATACTTTATGTCGCGGGACTTGATCCCTCATTTATTATTGGAGGAATATTAAGAAACTTCAACAGCAACTACCGGCTTGGCAAAGGAGAATTCGTCGTAATAGAGGGAGATGAATACGATACAGCATATTTTGACAAGGGGCCAAAATTTTTACATTACGATCCCCACATGGCGGTTATTACAAGTGTTGAATTTGACCACGCCGATATTTTTAAAGATATTGACCATGTCAAAAAGGCTTTTGATATTTTTATATCAGGCATTTCACAAAAAAGTACATTAGTTGCTTTTGACAGCGATAAAAATATAGACGGGCTTATTAGGGGCAGGAAATGCTGTGTTATTAAATATGGAAAAAATACGAGTTCAGCATGGGGCCTGGGGAAAGTATCCTATGCACCTCCCTGGACTTTTTTTGAGGTTTTAAAACAAGGTAAAACTTTTAAAACCTTTAAAACCGGAATCTTCGGAGAGCACAATTTGTTAAATACTTTGGCGGCAGTTGCTGTAGCCGACAAATTGATGATACCGAACGAGGTTATCGCGAAAGCACTTGAAAGTTTTCAGGGTGTAAAGAGACGTCAGGAAGTACGAGGCCAAAAAAGAGGCATTACAGTTATGGATGATTTTGCCCATCATCCTACTGCTGTTAAAGAAACTGTAAGAGCGGTTAAATCATTTTATCAAAACAAAAGGCTAATAGCTGTTTTTGAACCCAGAACCAATACCAGCATGCGAAACATCTTCCAAAACATATATCCTATTTCATTTAATCATGCAGATATCATTTGTATCCGCAAACCTCCTCTTCTTAACAAGATCCCCATGGATGAGCATTTTTCATCTGAAAAACTTGTTAAGGATCTGCAAAATACGGGAAAAGATGCACACTACTTCCCAGACACGGAATCTATAATAAAATATCTTGAAAACACAACAAAGCCCGGCGATCTTGTTCTGGTAATGTCAAACGGCGGATTTGACAACATTCACCATGAGTTATTGAAGAGACTATAAGTGCCTAAAGTGGGATAAATCATATTTTGCTAAAATTTAGCGGATTTTTGACAAATCAATTTCATATTTTTTAATTTTATAATGAATAGCTCTTCGGCTTATTCCCAGTAATTTGGCTGCATCCTTCTGTATTCCCTCTGCCTGTTTCAAAGCGCGGAGGATTGCATTATGCTCGGTTTCTTCAAGAGAAAAAGGTTTGTCTTTAGAAGAAGCACTGTAAGGAACCTCAGGCAAACCTGCAAGATAGAGGTCGCCAATACTTAACACTTTGTTTTTGCAAAGGACTACTCCAGCTTCCAGAGCATTTTTGAGCTCACGAATGTTACCAGGCCACGGATAATTGCAAAGCCATTCAATGGTTTCAGGCGGTAGTTCGACTGCCTTATCTTCATAGCTTTCGCAAAACTTATCAACAAAATGACGGGCCAATAAAGGGATATCTTCCTTTCTATCCCGCAGCCGTGGAACCTTCAATGTAACAACGCGTAGTCTGTAATAAAGATCCTCCCTGAACTTTCCTGCTTCAATATCTTCTAATAAGTCTGAATTAGTTGCTGCAATAATTCTGCAATCAACAGGTATCTCTTGCAGATCTCCTACTCTTCTTATCTTTCTATCCTCTAAAAACCGGAGAAGGCGTACCTGCATATCAGGGGATATATTTCCGATTTCATCTAAAAAAAGCGTACCATGATCTGCGGTTTTTATTAAACCCTTTTTGTCGCGTATGGCCTGTGTGAAAGCTCCCCGAACATGTCCGAAAAGTTCGCTCTCCAAAAGACCTGCTGGCGTGGAACCGCAATCAACTACAACAAAGGGGTGTTCTTTCCGAAGGCCTTGTTGATGTATTATACGGGCGATATGTTCCTTTCCTGACCCGCTTTCACCAAGGATTAGAACGTTAACATTACTTGCTGCGATTCGCTCAACAAGCCCATAAATCTCTTTCATAACAGAGCGTTCCCCAAAGTAGCGCTGCTTTGACTCATAAGGAATCTCGCCAGGGGCTAAACTCTTATAACCATTTTTTAAGATTTTACGAATTTTATTAATCAGGTCACGCCCATTGAAAGGTTTTACCAAATAATCTATAGCTCCGGCTTTAACAGCACGAACAGCATCGGGAATTGTCCCATAGGCAGTTAGAAAGATTAGAGGGAGTCCAGGCACAAGAGATCTGACATTTTTTAGCAAATCCATGCCGCCCATCCCCGGCATCTTTATATCAGAAATTATAAGATCAACCTTTTTATCCTTTAGTATCCCGAGAGCCTCCTGTGCTCCAGAAGCCTTGCAAACCTGAAATCCTGATGAAGAAAGCCGGGCCTCAATTACTTCCAGGACATGAAGGTCATCATCTACTACTAAGATTGATTGCTGTGAATCCAAAATTTATTCCCTTTAACTAAGTTGAGCGATTTTTTGCGAAGAAATGTGCCAAGATCTTGATGCAGCAAGATTTACGAAAAGCGTAGGCATACCAATGGATATGTTGAGATTTTTCGCAAGTCCTTGATGCGCAAGAGATTGGTGCAAGTCAAGTCGAGTAAAAAATCGCTCAACTTAGGTTTCAAATTGACTGAATCGTAAAAAAGTCTTTTATAAAAAAAACTTCGAGTAAAAGCATACTTTTTACGAACATATCAAAATTATTCAATATTGGAAGAAATCTCCTGTTTTTTCTCCTGTATCCTCTGATCAATTTCCTCTAAAGTTTTTATTTGATGTTTCAAAGTCTGGATTTCTTGTTCCTTTGATTGAAGCAACAGCTTTACTTTATTTGCCTCTGACTTCAGTATTTCCACCGTACCGGCATCAGTTATCCATTTCTTTACCTTATTCTGTAATAATGGTCCCAGCATCCGGGGATCCTCATCTTCCAAAACAGATGGTGCAAGATTACTCCATTTATTCCAGAAAACAATGGCCTTGTTGAAATCATCAGAATTTTTAGCCAGGATAAAATGTGTGCAGGCAAGTCCATAAAGAGCCTCACGCGCAATAGTTTCATCTCTGGAATTCTGGTACAAAATTTCATAAATTTCCTGCGCCTTATTAAAGTCCCCTTTTTGAAAAGCCTCATTTCCTTTCTCTAAGATTTTCAAACAAACTTTATAGTCGGCAATAAAAAAAGATTTAATCTTTTGAGAATGATGCCCACAGGCTAAACATAAGAAAATTCCACATAACATCGCCACTTGTGCAAAAAAAATTATCCTTACTTTAATGATTTTTTTAAAATTCATTGCACAACATCCATAATCCTGAAGCCATCTGTTCTTATTGTTTATTGGAAGTTGGAAGTGTAAAACCGAAAGTGCTTCCATGTCCAACCGTGCTCTTTACCCAGATTGTTCCTTTATGAAACTCAACAATATTTTTTGATATATTAAGGCCAAGCCCAACACCATCCATATGATCTCTAACTCCCCTTGCCTGGTAATACTTATTAAATATAAGTGACTGTTCCTCTTTCGGGATACCGGGTCCGTTATCAGATACGGAAAAATCCAACTTGGTACGGTTTTTATTAGGTACTACTCGCAAAACAACTCTGCTTCCAGGATCAGAAAACTTAATGGCATTATTCAGAAGATTTGTTAAAACCCTTTGGAGGTGTTCCGGATCACCCATCATGCCGGGGATATCCGGAGCTATCTGTGCTTCTTATCTTTTTGGTATCAGCTAAAGGTTTCAGTTGATGGATACATCCGGTTATAAAAGATGATATGTCAAGGGGCCGTGCCACAATCTCGATGGTCCGTGATTCCAAACGCGAAACCTGCATAAGGTGATTCAATAAATTACAAATCCTGCCTATCTCAATACTTGCTATCTCAAGGAATTTCCTTTGCCTGTTGTTAATTGTCCCCATTATTTCTTCAACAATCATATTTACCGACTCACGGATCGAAGTCAAGGGAGTTCTGATCTCATGGCTCAGCATGGAGATAAAATCAGATCGCTTACGTTCCTCTTCCTTTAAGCGTAAAGTCATGTCGTTAAATGCTCCTGCCAATTCTCCGAATTCATCTTTGGAACGGATATTAACTGTCTTGCTAATTCTATCCTGCGAAACAGACCTTATTCCCCTAAGGAGTTCTCTGAGAGGACGAATCATAGAATATGCCAAAAATAAAATTGCAATTAAACCAACAACACTTGAAACCGCCAGTCCAACCAGGACATTACGAGCAGATTTCTGGCTGCGAGAATTTAGCGCCATAGTCGCCAATGCAATATCATGCTCGTTTTTTGCACGAAGCTCTGAAATTATCTGTATCCATTCATTGGTCACAGCCTCAGGGATCCATAAAGTGCCTGACGAATCATTTTCTCTTAAATTTTCAAATGTAGCAGAAAAATCTATATAATTTTCATAAAGCTTTCTCCACTTTCGAGGAATTCTCATCCCCGAATGTTCCAGTTCCAGTATTTCAACAAAATTACCTTCAAATTCTTTTTGAGCCAGGACAAAATAATTCAAGTAGTCTTCTTTTTTCAGCAGATGATATTTTTTATCATTTTCTTCCATGCGGATCAGGTTCTCGATCATTCTTTTTGAAATAGAAGATAGCTTGTTGTTTTTACTAATAATGCTCTCTGATATATCCGCAATCTTCTGAACATCCAGATAGAGCAATATAATCGTTCCATAAAAGATTATTACGGAAATAAAAAACCATAAAAGCAACTTACTAATTATACCGAACCGTGGCTTCATAAATCTTATGTTTTCAAACATTCCTGAAAATGTATTAATAAATATCGACAAACTTTTTTATCATAAATAACAAAAAACCACCTAAAATACACCAAAATTTTAAATTTCCACTTCAGCTCAATTTTAAACATTTCTTACAACGTGTGCAAAAAACGTAACTCACTGTGCAATATTCGTAGCCAGAATCCATTTTAAAAAGCATCATTATTTTTTAACTGGTCAATATATCAACAAATTATTTCTTTGGTACATATGTTGCTTTATTATATCCAATGAAATTAAAACGAGATTAGATTAACAATTGGTCTGTAAATTAATAGAACTGCATAACGGTCTGAATTTTCATCGAATTAGTCAAAACTAAAAAATTAAAGATATAATAATCATTTAAATTCTCAATAATAATAGAGGGTAATATCAATGAAAAAAAATATCATATATCTTTTTAATGGCAGAAGATTAGGAATTGAAAGGCGACAATTTTTATATTCAGGCTGCATACCAGAAAGAAGGTCTATCAAAGATCGTAGATGCAATGACCAATCTAAGATAATTGCATTAAAGTGTATGGAAAATCATATAAATGTTGAAAATCCCAAAGCCGCCTTTGGTTCCGATTTTATATGATGATGATATTTTTATAATAATTTAGGGCGCCATTTTCCTATCTTCTTATAAATACAGCATAATAATATCATAGTATTGCGTTTCATGAAAACCTTAACACTGTTATTGCGAGGAGCGAAGCGACAAAGCAATCTCAACAAGGCTTACAAACTACACCACGGGATTGCTTCGCTAACGCTCGCAATGACAACTTTTTAATGAAACGCTATACTGGTTTTTGCCAATTTGCCGCTTTAATAGCTATTTTTTTGATAAAGGCAGAGTCATCGGACTCTGCCTTTTTTCGTTATCAATATGCTGTTAAAGCATAAGGCTAAAAATTTTATGTAAAAATATTACTCCAACCTATTGTATTTTCGACATTTCCTTTAATCAGATTTAATTTTAGCCTTATGAAACAAACCGGCTGTGCGTGACTTTCAGGTGTGATATATTGTCAAAAAGCTAAAGTATTACAATTTTATCATAGCCGGTGTTTGATATACATAATAAATATATTGTCAAAAGGCTTTTGATTGACTATTGATTATCGACTATTGCAGAATGACCGTGAAAAATAATCAAAGGAGTAAACCAGTTGAAAGTTGTAATTGTCGGCGCAGGAGAGGTTGGCTTTCACGTAGCAAGCCGGCTGTCACATGAAAATAAAGACGTTGTGGTGATTGATAAGGATAGTGACGCTATTCGTCGTATTTCCGATAACATAGACGTTCAGGTTATACTAGGATCCGGCAGCAGTCCTGTATCACTTGAAGATGCGGGAATAAAAGAAGCAGAGATACTCCTTGCCGTAACAAACAGCGACGAAACAAACCTGGTGGCATGCCTGGTGGCAAATATCATTTCGCCATATACAAAAAAACTGGCGCGTATACGAAATGCCGACTTTGATAAATACCATGCCATTTTTCGAGATCATGCACCTCACATAGACACTTTAATCAATCCGGAAATCGAGGTTGTGAAAACAATCGACAGACTTATGAACATGCCCGGTGCGGTTGATGTTGGAAAATTTGCAAACGGCCGTGTCAAATTTATAGGTATAAATTTAGACAAGGAAGCGCGGCTGGCAGGTTCACGCCTTGATGAAATTCCTGCACTTCTTGGCAAACAAGGCCCTCTTATTGCCGCGGTTATAAGGGATGAAGAACTTATAATCCCAAGCGGCGATGACAGGCTTATGCCTGGAGATCTGGTATATTTCATCAGTGAAGAGGACAAGATCCTGGATACCCTTAGGATATTCGATAAATATGCAGAGCCCGTTAAAAGGGTTTTGATTGTTGGAGGAGGCCGAATAGGATCAAGGCTGGCCGTTTTGCTTGATGATAAGCCTGTCTATACAAAAATAATCGAAAAAAATCCTGATATATGCGCCAAACTTGCAGAAAAGCTGAACAAGGTCGTAGTTCTTCATGGAGATGGTTCTGATCAAGGGCTGCTTAATGAAGAAAATGTTCAGGAAACGGATTTCGTCATTACGCTTACAAATGATGAAGAAATAAACATTTTAGCTTCTTTGCTCGCCAAAAGGATGGGAGCACGAAAAACAATAACAAAAATCAGTAAATTCAGCTATTTTTCACTTATGTCAATGATCGGAATCGAGCAGGTAGTCAGCCCGCGGCTTTCTGCTATAAATACAATTTTGCAGCACATAAGACGCGGCAAGGTGCTTTCGTCCATATCAATTAAAGGAGAGCAAGCCGAATTCATGGAGGCAGTTGCTCTTGAAACTTCAGAAATCGTAGGGAAACCTCTAAAAAACATATCATTCCCAAAGGGAGCACTTGTAACAAGTATAATTCGAAATGATAATATAATTATTCCTTCCGGCGACAGTATTATTGAACCTGATGACAAAATCATAATATTTGCTACAAGGCAGGCCATACCAAAAATCGAAAAAATCCTTACAGTAAAACTGGAGTATTTCTAAATGCGCTGGCGTTATATCCTGAATGTCGTTGGGATATTAACTCTTTTTTTTGGCCTCACCATGTTATTTCCCATAGCAGTTGGTCTTTATTATAAGGATCAAAGCGTTATTCCTTTCTTAAAGTCCATTGGCATTACGACCTTTGCAGGCCTGCTGCTGCACTTGTGTTTTAGAGGCTCAAGAGTAGAGACAATAACTCAGCGCGAAGGGATGGCGATCGTATCCATCGGCTGGATAACTGTTGGAATTTTCGGTGCACTTCCGTTTTATCTGGGCGGCGAATTTATTACTTTTGTGGATGCATTTTTCGAATCAGTGTCAGGGGCTACAACCACTGGAGCATCGGTATTAACAAATATTGAAGCCGTATCAAAAGGCCTTCTTTTCTGGCGCAGTTTTATTCAGTGGCTTGGCGGAATGGGAATAATAGTTTTATCCATTGCCATACTCCCCTTTTTAGGCGTTGGAGGCATGCAGCTTTATAAAGCGGAAGTTCCAAGTCCCATACCCGACAAGCTAAGGCCACGCATTAAAGACACAGCCCTGCTCCTCTGGAAAGTTTATGTTCTGATTTCTTTATTAGGGGCCATCCTTCTTATGATAGGAGGCATGAGCTTTTATGATGCCCTGTGCCACACCTTTACAACAATGCCGACCGGCGGATTTTCAACTAAAAACGCCTCTATAGCCCATTTTGACAGCGTATATTTTGATTCTGTAATCATTATATTTATGCTTCTGGCTGGAATAAATTTTTCACTTCATTATCAGATGCTAAGGGGAAAAACACTTGCTTTCTGGAAAGATTCAGAGTGCCGCTTCTTCCTGGGCACCATTATTCTGCTGATTGTAGTTGTTACTTTTAATATTCACGGTGCTGTATACGAAAATATATGCCAGGCGCTTCGCTATAGCGCTTTTCAGGTGGTCTCTATTATTACGACTACAGGCTATGCTACAGCCGATTTCGATCAATGGCCTGCCATGTCCAGGCTGATACTGCTTTTGTGTATGTTTATGGGAGCATCAGCGGGTTCGACTGGCGGGGGAATGAAATTTCTACGTGTTATGCTTTATTTTAAATATTGCTACAAAGAACTTTTTTCCCTGATTCATCCCCGCTCTGTTACTCACATCAAAATCGGCGGCAAAGTAGTTCCAGAGGATGTTACAAGAAGCGTTCTTGGATTCATGGGGCTCTACATGGGGCTATTTGCTCTATGTTCCGTGGTTCTGGCAGGCATGGGAGTGGATTTTGTAACATCATTTAGCGCTGTTGCAGCCACAATAGGAAACGTGGGCCCGGGTTTTGCAAACGTGGGACCAGCTTTGAACTACGCACAGATACCCTATCTGGGCAAGTGGCTGCTGATATGGTGCATGCTGTTAGGAAGGCTTGAAATATACACGATTATAATTTTTCTGGTTCCAGAGTTCTGGCGTAAATAAATTTGTTGACAAAATTAGAATTTATATTTAAAAATTGTATTTTTTTAAGGGCCGTTAACTCAGTTGGTAGAGTATCTGCCTTTTAAGCAGAGAGTCGCGCGTTCGAGCCGCGCACGGCCCACTTTACTTACGTCCCCATCGTCTAGCCTGGTCCAGGACACCGGCCTTTCACGCCGGCAACAGGGGTTCAAATCCCCTTGGGGACGCCAATAAAAACAAGGCCTTACGCCTTTTTATTAAAGTCGCTTGTGAAGATGACGGCTTCACAGACGGCTTTTTGCTTTTCTGGCCCCTCGTTTCATTCTCCTAACGTTCGTTCGTAGACTCGGTCAATGTCAATCGACACGACCTCCGCCGGTTTGGAGGGCAAACTTTCCAGGGCGTCTCGCACCCTTTCCATGCCGATGCTCTTCAAATACCGCTCCGTTGTACTGGGGCTCTTGTGCCGAAGGATGGACTGAATCACCCCCACGTCGTACCCTTGGTTGAAAAGTATAGAAGCCGTTAGGTGCCGTATAGCGTGGAAGCCAAAAGGTTTCACTTTGGCTTTGTCGCAGAGACGTCGCATGAAATGAATCCTGCCTTTGAAGGGCTGGCCGTAATACTCACGGGTGAACGCCGTTTCATCCAGACACAGGAACACATTTGGCTTGTCTTTTATCGGCCTGTGTTCCCACCACCACAACAACGACTTACGCAATTCCTTGGTCATGGGAAGCCAGTCATACTCGTAGGTTCCGTCCTTGCGTTTGCGAGTCCATAGCCGGACGCGGCTGTTAGCGAAATCCACATCCGTTGTCCATTCTATGCGGAACACCTCTCCACGTCTTGCGGCGAGATACAGGAACGTCAGGAGCATCACCTTGTCCTGGCCTTCTGCAAAGGCATAGGCCTTCCAGAAGTCCTCCTCTGATGGCACATACCTTGGTGACCTCACCTCTGGCATCCTATCTACAAGACACGGGTTCGGGCCAAGCAGGGTTGGATTCATGTATTTCATGCCCCAGTTCCAGGCAGCGACCAGATTTTTGCGGTCCTTGTTGGCGGCATAACCAGAACGAGCCTCCTTTTGTTTGATAATGTAGTCCAGCACATTGGCTGGCTTCAATTCCGAGACCGGAAGAGCCGAATTGATGACCTTAAAGAAGCGCTTAAACATCGAGACCTTTTCCTTGTAGGTCTTGGTTGTGAACTTCACCTTGCCCACATCGAGATAGACCTGTGCCCAATCACCCAAACAGGCCGTGACGGTCTTCTTGCTCCAATCTTTGACAGGCTTTCGCCTCATCTTGGATTCCCAGTCCTTGGCTTCCTTCTTGGTCAAAAATACCTTTTCCAATCTCTGGCTCTCTTTCCTCACTTGGGCTATCCACTTCTGTCCTTTTTTGTATGGCATAATAAATCTCCTTTTCAAAAAATCTGTAATGGCGTCCCAAGCGTATTCCACCTAATTCACGATAATACTTCCTAACGGTTTTAACGTCAACATCGAGATACTGGGCTATTTCCTGGGCACGCAACGCTTTCCCCAAACTTCGTTCTAATTGGTCCATTGTTCATAATGACCTCCGATTTTGATTTGACAGGCCCTGTGCTGGTCGGTTCCAGAAGACGGTATTGTTCCGCCCATGGCAAGTCCAGTCGCACTATGGCGACCTTGTGGGGCCGAGGTTAACGGCCCCGATTTTGGCTGTGGAGTAAAATCAGCCTGTCAGTTTATAGAGACAACGCTCTTTTTAGGGGAAATTCGAAAAAATTAAAATATTTTGTCCCCGGGCTATCAAAAACATACAATATAGCCTATGAGGGTTGATGATATATTCCCTGAGTAAAACCAAATTAGTGTGTACATCTATGTAATGTTACAAAGATGACTGTCATTCCCGAGTAGCCAGAAATACTGGATTCCCATACGATATTTCACACATTACACAACATTAGAATAATTTAGTAATAGACATCTAATCTCCATTATCCAGTCCTCGTAGAAAATCTAATTTCCTTCTATACAATTTTTTCCTATAAGTTTCATAATCTATGCCCTTACGCCTTGCTTCTTCACTTCGAGTTCTAACTCCTTGGAGTACTTCAAAATCGTCTTTTCCGAAGAATTCTTCCATTTCTTCATATAACTCTTTTGCCAGATACAAGTCCTCTGGTGATTTTCTTTCAACAAGTCCGTCTGAAAAATCAATTTTTTCCAAATGTGAAAGTGAGTATCGCCATTTTTGGTTAAATGTGTCTTCATAATCGTCTGGTAAAGAGACTTTTTTATTATTACTATTTAGCCGATTATATTTTTTTATTATATTCAGCAGGCTCAAATTGGCATAGTGCGTCATGAAGGTTGATGGCTTCCCCTTGGCAGCATTGAATTTCTCATAGTGCTTCTTTGCCACAAACATTTCAAATATATCGTGGAGAAGGTCTTCACTGCTTATGCCGTATAATTCCATTAAATATCTAACCCTGCGCCTGATGCTCCTGTTGATTTCGAATTTCCCTTTGCTTAACAATGCCCATTTAAGATGTTCGTATGCTTCAACCAGCAGTTCATTTCTATCCATCAACATTTTATTATATTCCCTTGTGGCAGGATAACTTCTTCTATGCTTAAATGCTGGCCAAATTGCTTCACAGCCGTAATAAAATCACAGCCTTCAATCTTTTGAATAAGGTCAAAAATATCCCAACTGCCTTCACACTTATTGCTAAAACATGTAAAACGAACTTTTCCTCTTTTATCGTGTAAATAAAATGACGGCTTTGTGTCTGAATGGAATGGGCAACTCGCCACATAGAAAGCACCTGATTTCTTCAAATCTATTCCTAAACTACAGGCATAGGAAAAAGTTTGCTCCAAATAATACGGGGCTTTCAAATCTCTTAAATTTACTATATTTTTCATTTTTTCTTCTCCTTAATTTGTATTTAACTACCAGGCAAAGGTATAATGTTACCCTTACCTCACTACAATGTAACTACTTAATTCTATTATTAAATATCGCACAATGCGTGGAAAAGGGTCTTCCAGACTTAGAAAAGAGCCGCACTGAAAGCTGACATACGGGCTTTTTCTATTATACTGTTATTCTAAATCATCAGGGCCTATTCCATCGGTATCTTTTTTTCCTCGACTGAAAGGATTGTTCATTCAACAATAATGACAGACACTGACCGCCAACAAACCAACAACCCCCCATCGGTATCTTTTTTTTCCTCGACTGAAAGGATTGGTCCTTATCGGTCTATGAATTCCGAATTGTCATCATCGGTATCTTCTATAATCTCCTTTTCAATAAGTTGCTTTCTGCGCTCCTCATCTGCCATATCCTCTGACAAAGGCCCTATAATCATCCAATCTTCCCAATCGAAACCATCGTCAAAAAAATCCATTTTTTTCGCCTCCTGAAAACAAAAAGCCCTCAAAGCCGGAATATCCGACAATGAAGGCTTTCGTTTTTGTTTAAGATTATTATTGTTTTAACTCACCCCCCACCTCCTTTTTTGCTGTGTCTGATTGTGAGCGCAAAAAGCGCATTCCTCACACTTTGATTTGTCCCTGCATCCCTCACAGACCTTTTCCCTGTCTAAAATCTTCGGCAGATATTCAAAGACCTTATTCATTGCCCTGGTCATAGGCATTTTCATAGCCCATGCAATTCTTCTTAATGTACAACTATCTTGGTAAGTAAGTTCAGGTGTGTAAGCCATTTTTTTTCACCTCCTTTCAAAACAAAAAAAGCCATCTTCCTGCGGGGGCAAAATGGCTCCATCTTGAAACTGCTGTTATTGTTTGATTCAGCCTATCTCTTCATAGAATTTCTTAATAATGCCGTTATCCGCAAACGAGTAATACCTGTCATCGTCCATCGAAATAATGATGTGCTCATGGACTGCGATGCCTATTATCTCTGACGCCTGAACGATTCTTTTGGTAATGGCCAGGTCATCAGGAGACGGTTCCAGGTCGTTGCTCGGGTGGTTATGACAAAGTATCATCGCTGCTGAATTTGCCAGGATGGCTGGTTTGAGGACTTCTCGGGGATGAACCGATGCAGACGACAGGCCACCAGTGGAAACGATGTTTAGGCCAATTATTTCGTTCTTGGCGTTCAACAGGATTACGCAGAACTGCTCCCGGTCGGGCTGGCCCTGCGTCTTTATTAGGCTCTGAATGAGAGACTGGGCATCCTTGGAGTTATTCATACGGCAGTGGCCAAACGAGATGCTTTTGTCTTTGACCAGGGACACGCGATAAATGGAAACGAACTTGCTGACGGACTGGTCTTTCGGGATGCTGAACAGGTCTATCTGTTTCATGGCTGGCCTCCTTTCGGGCGCAAAAAAAGCCCTCATCACGAAATGCCGGACAATGAGAGCCGTATGTTGTGGATACTATTCTGCGAAATGGGCTTCTATCTTCGCTCGCAGTTTCCTTTTCAGGTATTTGACTTGGCTCTTGGTTTTGCCAAGTTTGATGGCAATCTCCCTGTCCAGCAGTTCATCCACCACTTTCAGGCGGATATATTTTGCCTCCGGCCCGGACAGATTATTGATAAAGTGCTCGAAATCCAGTTTCCGAATGACCATCTCGTCCAGCGGAAGCCGGTTTCTATCGGTAAGTATGGCTTGCGAAAGTTCAGCATCGGAATTGTCTGGAATGGCATCGTAATAGGTAATGGTGATGGGAAACTGCCGATTATACCGCTTGGGGATGTCCACGCTCTTTCCGACGCCATTGACTTGATTTAGGATGCTCCATCTGACACCGATGCGAAGGTATTTGTTTGGTGCGTCCGGGATGCGTTTCAGGCTTTTCAGGATACTAATGGCTCCTTCCTGAATCAGGTCTTCATTGCCTCTGGCTGTATGACGCAGAAACGGTCGCAGTGATTTAAACTTGTTCTCGTAAGTGGTGTTGAACTTTTGTGCTGTTGTCATAATAGGTCTCCTTTCTGTTGGATGGTTAAAAACGCAAAAAGGGCGGCTGCCTTTAAGACAAACCGCCCTTTCTGCTGCTTAAATGATTGATTATGTTTGTGAGTAATCAGCCGAATGGCTTATTATAAAGAGGTAGGAGAGGGGGGCATTAAAAAACAAGCCACAAAAGGCTTTACGTCATCATATATTAGGTACCGCAGACAATAAATCTGGTTCGATTTTGATTTATGACAATGATGACAGGTTTGATTGATTGGCTGGAAATATATTGGCGGATGCCGCTAAATCAAGAGGACCACGATGGATTCCAGTTCTATGATGCTAAAAACTCGCTAACAAAAGTAGGTCGCGTCACATTAGCAGTTATCTAAATAGAATATTACCGCAATTCTTTTTATTCAAAACAGTAGAGAGAGCAGAAGCGTGGATATCAGCAGGGCAGGAGCGTGGCGGAATCTGTGCTTTCGATTATATAATCCGAATTATCGGATGGACGCAGTTTATAGAAGGCAGGATTTTTGTCGGGGCTGAAATTTGTTGTTATGAGCTCGAAATTATAATGAACCTCAAGTCTGTCTGATAATTAAGTTTGGATTATGTAAGAAGAAACGCACAGATTATGACACGCGGGTCAATTGCTCGGTCTAAAAGCCAAAAAAGAGTCGGTAGGAGAAATCGAATAAATGACTATATTCCTGCGATTAATGCTTTGGCTTGTCTAAAAGTATAAAAGGCCGAATACAGGCATCTGGTGGCTCCTGAAAGGCATTTGTGGAAGATAAGTGAGAAGTAATAAAGGTAGTAAAGCAACATCATCTAAATTTAATAATTCAGCATCCCATTTTATCAGTAATTTATTGAACGAGTTCCTGAACTACTTAAATTGTAAAGCGGAGTCCTATTTTAACGAGATTATCCTTTTCGCAGTTAACAGGTGGTATGAGGAGAATGATGGATAAGTTGATGATTATATTATACTATTATACTATGCTACCAAGAAATTTACCCTTTAAATAAACAGCGGGATGATGCTTGCCTGGTTTGAGCACGGCAGAGGGAAGGAATTTGTGAGGAAAGAATTTCCTTATGTACGGAAACTTTGTAAGGATTATAGATTGGAAGCGAAGTGGGAAGACAATGCTGCCAAGTGTTTTGGAATATAACGTGGAAGTGAGCTGTGGGACTGATAAGTTTCGAAATGGCACGGCTTTTAACGAAAACCGCACGGCTTCTCCCCGTCAGCTCTACTGATTTGTTATCTGTTGTTTTTGTTGATTAAGGATACTTACTAAAGTATTTCTAAGTTTTTGTAGTTTTTCAGCATTTTCTCCCAAAAACCTTCACTCCAATCCATGACAACAACGCCATTCCAATTTTTCGGTAATGATTTAAACACTGCATCGACCATCTTTCTTCCATAACCTTTAACGGCAGAATTGATTTCATAGAATTGCACATTATTATAAGCAAAATCAATAATTAACGATAAACCAACGGCTGTGGGGTGGTCAGGCTTAGTAATAGGCGTTTTGACGCGCCCGTCAGTTACCTCACTAGAGGCTTGTATAAAATCAGGTTTAATTCTTATGAATTTTATGACTTCAATTTCTGATAGATTTTTTGTTATTTTTTCTACTACTGGGTGTATTGCTTTAATTTTGTTTGAAACAAAAATATTCGCATTGGTTATAGTCTTTTTGAATTCGCTCACAGACTTGTGTTTCATTTTTATAGTTCATCTTTTTTTTTCTAATAAGCAACTTGTTTGTATCGTGGATTATGCACAGATAACGGGCTAATCGGCCGCGCGGCTTTTTGCGTCGGCTGAATTAGCGAGGTTAAACGCTAAAACATCTGAATCAAATGCTCCATTGGAAGATATCCACGAATCTTAGTTTTTATTTCATCATTGACTATTTTTTTCAGCTCACTTTTTTCCCGAGGGTTCCAGCAAATTACGTAAAAACCGGGTAAATTGCGTAAATCAAAATCGCCTTTTTTCCTCCATTCTCTTTCGAATGTAAAATCTATCGATCCATATTCAAATCGTACGTGTCTCCATTTTTCATTTTTTGGTATCCACTCCCCTTCATCATCTGGAAGATAAATTACGGGTCTAGCTCCATTTTCAAAAGCGGCGTTTTTACTTATACAAATTCCGTAAAACCTATAACGCGCCTTCTCTGGTTCGAGCTTAGCAAACTGATTAAGTTGAGAAAGAGGTATTTCAGAAAAGCAAACTGCCTTATTTGGCCCTTTTATAAAACCAATACCGCCATTAATGATACCAACTTTTAGTATTGATTTTAGATTATCAAAAGCCTTTTGATAGAAACGGCTTCCACCCTCTGTCAAAACTGTTTGTTCTCGAGAAAGATGTACCAAAGAATTGGTAAAATCCGGTCGGTAAATATCTACCAATTTATCATTCATTTTCGTTTAACGTCCCCGCATCACCTACAAGCAGGGAAACGGGCATTTGTAAATGCTACGTTTTCCTCAAACTTGGCAAATGTTACAGCCGCCCGACCCTGCTTGTTAGAGTGTATGCGGTTGTTCGACTAATGGTAATGGAATTTCGTATTAGCTTCCAAGATATCTAAGCCCGTCTCAATTCGATTAATACACCATGACGCATCTTTTTCATTCCAAGACAAGTCGTTAATGAGATGCTCTTTCAAATATTGCAAGTTTACCTTTGAGCGATACCTTTTTAATGCACATATAAAGAAGTCAAGTCGCTGTATATCCAATGGATGAAAGCTCAAGGGGTAAGCCGAAAGGTATCGCTCAAAGTACTTACGTGTTTTTTCACCAGGCATGATTTTATCAAGTCCGATGGTCTCATTTGATATTTTAATCTCAAATAGGCTCTTTAATTGTCGAAGATATGGCTTAAAATCACTGACAAATTTAAAGGCAATTGCATTGTATTCACTCATATTTAATTTAGATTTTTCCTTTGGCACGATATTCGATACATAAAGAGATCCTTGACTTTTTTCTGCAATGGCAATACCGGCCGGTTCGGTATCATCTGTGCGCAGAGAATAGATAATATAACCACGACCATTTATATTATTTGAATAATCTTCAGATTCTTTGACCAAGAATTCATAAAAACTCGAAGTGTTGCAAAAAGACTTAAATAGCTCCATAATATCGCTATCTGACAGATCTTTAACGCGTATCAATATTTCTCGAAAAGCTTTCATATTTTCTAACCAGTCGAACGCGTGGATAACCCGCCCAAAAAACAAACGGGCTATCGCAACATGTAGTTCAATAAAAAATTATGCAAAATCTCAACCCGCGAGTTTTTTGGGTCGGAGTTCATCCACTTGTTGTGTGCCGGGCACGGCACATGTTCTTAAAAGTGAGTCAAAGTTACCACGTAGTGGTGACTTTGGCAAGTCTTAGACCCAGCCAGATGGAGGCGAAGGGTGTAGCGGTATTACAACGGGGTATCGGTGACGGTGCCTCGGAAGGCAGTAGCTCTGCTGAGGCAGGGTACCGCGAAAGTACGGGGTGACGAACAGAAATCGAGTCAGGCGTGCATGAGTGGGACGAGCCTGCAACACAAGGTAAAGTCCTCTATCCATTATAAGCTCTGCCCGTATACTCGGCATCCACGTACTGAAAGACATGTGTTTACCCCGGGAGGTCTTCCATGTGCCACGGGATGCCGCATGCGGCAGAAAATGGCTGAGGGCAGGGCAACCTGCTCCGACCGCATGGAAGAAGTCAGCAGAGGGCACGGTAGCCGCAGGAGAAACGAGCCGTGAACACCACGGAGGACTCACCCCGGCGAAGGCCCGAACGGTCCCCAACCGAATGGTTTGGGTAAATGGTCATGGCTGTCAAAGAGCGTATTCTTACTGGTATTATGCAGCAGTTGCTGAAATGCTGGTAGCGTTGCGTTCCCCAAGGCCAGGCAGACCAGATGTTCATTATGTTCATTTGTGTCTGTTTTGACCAGCCGAATCGCCGGATACGTGATCCGTATGTCCGGTGGTGTGGGAGGGGCGCTCAGCGATGGGCGTCCCTATCCCTATATGTGCTGTTTCTATATAGAATCCAATAAGATTCATCCATCATTACCCTCATATTTAATACCGAAGCTTCATCATCAATATTGTCAACAGCTATAGATATAAAATACCACTCTTGCATAAAATTGTCGGGCGGGTTGCTTTTATATACTGATGAAAAACTTGCATCTATTCCAAAAGAAGCGAACTCTTCTATATCATTAGCTTGATCTAAATACCCCATACTGTACCGCCATTTATAGTATTTGTCTTTCAAGTCTTGATTAGTTTTTGCGAGCAAGTCGATCTTTTTGTCTACCTCAAAAATAACGGCATAGATGCTTTTAATTCCAAATTCATACTGTGGTTGCTTATGATATAGCTTTATAGATTTTATAGGAATATCAGAAAACATTTTCTCCCATCTTGCAGCGTAATTCTTTAAAGCGAACAAGGAAAGGTTTGGGAATATATATGGATTATTAAAATATTTTGCTATCATGGAAGCAAAAAAACCTTTTTTCTTTTTTCGAGAGATAAGCATATTAATGAATTTCCATATAATATTAAATAGAATAAACTCATACAGTCGTTCTATCATTTGTAGCTCACCTCAAACATTATTTAAACATAACGCCAAGCTCAGCAGACAGCCAGGGCTGTATGGACTTTCGACCTATCACGGCCGCTCCGCCCTGGCTGTCTGCTGAAGCGACATGTTGGCTTTTAATCATTTTATTCTATTATGCCTGAATATGCTTGGACGCTTCTATAAGGGTTTTTCTGAAGTTCTTATCAATTTTCTTTTTAAAACTTTGGCCAACGGATGTGAAAACAATTACTTTTAAATTTTTTGCCTTCCACTTGGGGTTAGGAAGTAATGCCTTTCTCGGAAAGCTCACTATCCAATCATCATCGTCAAAGTTTTCATGAAATTTTACTAACAAATTTGCTTCTTCTCCCTCGTTTAACATCTTGGGTAGTTTATCTGAATTAATATCACCAAATAACTGTACAAAATGAACCTTTTTAAGAATGCCTATTCGCCAACCTACCCCAGTTATTTTTGCAGGGCGAAGGCCCTTATTCACAATATTCACTTGCACATAATCTGGAGCCTCTTTTTCCCCAGGTGTAACTAACTGGACATGCTTAGCTCTAATCCCAAGACGGATGACATTGGATCTTCGTGATAGCCATAATGATGTGATAACTGCCGTTAATGAACCAATCCCAGCCAACCAGGAACCAGCTACCACCAAAAATTTGTAAGTAGTTTCATCCATAATCTGTGCAAGCCAACCCCGAGCATCACCGGCACGCAAGCACGCCGCCAAGGAGCTACAGGAGAACGCCACAGAATAATCCCGGCGTGGTTGCGTGTCCGCGTGCATGCCCTTGTTGTGTGCCGGGCAAGGCCCGGCTGCTAAATGGTGATACTTGGAATAATGACACATATTTCAGGTAAAGTCCAGACCCAGCCTGATGGAGGCGAAGGGTAGCCAATGGCAAGGGGATTGTCGCAAGGCAATTTCTGAAGGAGGCCGGAGGCAAAAGCGTGGGTCGACGTACAGGTATGCCCCGTACCGAAAGGTAGAGGGCAGGCAGATGAGGCGGGGGAATCCGGGACGAGTCCGCAACACAGGATAAAGTCCTCTATCCATCATGGGGAACTCCGTATATCTGACGATCGTGCGCTGAAAGTAGCCGAGGTTCACCCCGGGAGGCCCACTGCATCTCGTTATGACATCTGTGTGAAATTACCGGAATAGGGAAGGCCGGTATACTAAATTTTCCCGGCGTTGGTGGAAGATCGT
>JAJSZT010000043.1 GCA_030272815.1 Deltaproteobacteria bacterium | reverse complement strand
CAATCATGACCCACTGGGACAAGTACAGGATTACTTTACCAGAAAAGCTGTTCGCGGATGCGTCAGCAGCGCGATACGGCCGGCCATATTCGTCGGTGTCCTCGTAGTAGTAGACCGAGTATCCGTCCAGATGTTTCTCCGCCAGTTTGTCTCGTAGGTGGTCGTAGTTCGCAAAAAACAAGATCGAGATAGCCACGGCAATGCCCACAAGAACTCCTCGAGCGTTAGAATAACCACGGGAAGTCAGGGATTCATCAAGTGACGCAGAGCGTAGGCCCCAAGCAAGGCATGGGCATACTATCCACAGGAAAAAGAACGCCAGTGGAACCCGCCTGAAAACACTCCCAACAAAGAGGAGGACGACAAAGAAAACGAGGAGGACTATGACAAACCACACCCAACCGGGGATTTCTCTTTTACGTTTCATAATGTTGAATCGAACGGATTGCTTACGGGCCGCAAAAGGTTCGATGCTCTTTTATTCTATTTTCCCAGTGGATAGGTATCGCTCCAATTTGTTTGGGGTATACTCTCCGCTTGCTGAATATTCAGATACTTCATATCTGGCTGCACTTATTCCTGTATCGAATTCTTGGCACCCCATAAAAACCTCCGTGCATTTATCACTATCAGTGGATATTGTTTCACCAACCCTACGTGCAGCCAATTTGTTCTGGACAAGTTTAACCCCCGAGCCTGGAAAAATACCTTCAAATATACGTTTAGCATATTTGCTCTTTGATTTTTCATCCGTGAACATTTCACTCAGATGCTCATCAACATATCCAATAAGATACCCGGCATTGAACATGCTATTAATTCTTTCATTAAATTCCTTTTCATTGATGAGACCAGCCTTTACTTTGTCTCTTACCGTTGAAATTTGTTGAAAAAGGGTTTTGCCGATTTCAGTAATACGGCTTTCTTTCTCAGCCAATTCTTTTGATTTGAATAATCCAAACATTTCATTACCATCGGATGCCAAAAGCTACAGAGCGTAGTGGCATAGCTTTTGGCAGTCCGTGTTGATTTGCCTTATTAGGCTATTTGCCTGCAAACATGGGTATCAGAATTGCAGCAAGAATACCGAGGACTATGATTCCCCCGAAAACCCATACCACCCATGTATGAACACCACCTTTATATCTAAGATACTCAAGCAACTTATTCTCATCATCGATTGTCATTTTTGCTTCTGCAATCTTCTTCGTTAAGTTCTTCTGGTAAAGCGAATTGGCAAATATTGCAAACGCAATCCATGGAATAATAAAGACTATCGCACTCAATCCTGGTGCTCCCGCTTTTTCAAGGATATTGGATATGAATGCGACCCCAAGCAGCAAAAAGAACCAACCATACATCTTTCGATATAGCGCCCATACGCCACCGACCAAAAAAGCTGGCCAATTCCAGCTTGCCTTGATTCCCGGCCCTTTCTTATCGAATTGCGCAAACTTGGTTTGGTAGTAAATCCTATTCTTCTCTCCAAGATTCGCTTCGTAAAGTTGCTGCATATTCTTCTCCTTTTGTAGCCTAATGCCGAGCTGCAAAATTGCTTGCATAACCAGCCACTTCGTACCCGTTATACAAGCAATTTTGTCAGCTCAAAATTCGTTAGACCCTTAATATTGACTTTGTATAACCAAGCTATTTGCCATAAGGTGAAAAAGTGGTGCAAACTTTGAGATTTTGGTTTTCAGTGCATCATCTGTATCGTCAGGTAATTTTGCAACCTGACATTGGAAGAAAATCATGTAATTCTTATATATGGCGATATAAACCCTGTTGTACATCGTCACTGTGAGGTCTAGACGGTGTTGATCACCTATAAACTCAAGCATCGCTCCTGGCCAGCGATCTAACACCACTCTTTTAGTAGTTATGTTACGGATATTGGCAATGCCCATACCATTCGCCATTTCTCTAAGACTACTTTCTGAAAACACTTCAGAGGCTAACTCCCTACTTCCTTCAAGTGTCTTAAGAGCTTTGAGCTCTTCACGTGTTAATTCTCCTTGCGCTTCTTTTACAAGGTCTCGTATCATTATCAACGCATGAGCAGGCCCTCTTCCGTTATTGCTACTGAAAAACTGAATGACATTAGGTCTATTTCCCTCACGCAGCGACCAGCTTTTGGCATATTCAATCTGCAAATCTAATCCCTTGGCTTTAGGATGCCCCTTTGTGCGGTAAATTGTCTTGAATCTACGAATTAACTCATCAGCAGGTCTTTCTTCAAACTGATAATTCAAAAGGGTTTCGAGCATTGGAGAAGGTATTTTCCCTTTGGCTCTTGACTCTACCTCATCAAAAAATTGCACAGCAATATTTTGACTTATTTGTTGAGACTTGAGCGTAGACTCAAGCTGCTTTTCCATCCTTGCGATGTATTCAGGATATTTATCCTTTAAGAGATCTCTCAACGACTTTTCAATGTTCTTTTCAGCAATTCCAAAGGTAGCTTTAAATTCGAGTTCTGCCTTTTGGACTTGCAAAGATAATGCGGGGTATTCAACCTTGATACGATTTAAGCTGAAACGTTGTCCCATAACAAACCCCAAAGTCTTGCTAAGATCAATATAAAGAGGTTCTTTGGGCACCCAGGCAAACGTGTTTTGCACAAAAGCAATGGTGAGCATCATAAAGATATTTAAGACTAATAAGCGACGCCTCCTCATTCTGTTATGCCTCCTCTCACATCTAACCAGTTAATAGCGGGACGAGTTTTCATTTATTTCTTTGGCTTTTTTTTACGCCAGTCAATGTCGTGGTTTTCAAGATGTTTCATTAAGGCGGTGACAACATAATTACTAAGTGAACGGTTTTCCTTATCGGCAAGTTTCAGAAGTGCGTCTTTCAACTTTGGATCTACTTTAAACGATAGAGTCATTTTCATACCCACATATATATAAAAAAATAGGTAAAAGTAAAGATAAAAAACATCTTGACTTTTATCGTAAGTAAAAGTAAGAATAAATCAGACTATGTAAGGAAGTCAAGTTTAAATCTCTCCAAAACTTGAAGAATATGAAACAAACAAATAAACGCTTTAAGCCTGAGACACCTATAGTGGTGACGCTATGGGCCGGATTACTTCGAGTCCGGGGAGATGTCTTGGGCTTATTCTTTTTGAAAGAAAGGATGATATTATGGCTTGTATATCAAAAAGACGTGACAGGTATGTCATAGATTTCTATGACAAGCAGGGCAACAGGAAGCGTAAAACACTAAAAAAAGGCACTACAAAGACCAGGGCAAGGGAGATCTTGAGAGATATTGAGGGCAAGCTTGCCAAGGGCTTGTATATGCCCGAAGAAAGGATTCCTTTGTTTTCCAAGGTCGCAAAGGACTGGCTTGAATTCAAAAAACTGAATATCAGGGCGTCAACATGGTCCTGCCTGGAAGGTCACACACGAACCCACTTTAAAGAGCTTAACAGTTTGAGAGTCAACTTGATTACAACATCTGTCGTTGAAAAATGGATAACCAGACGGCAACAAGACAGCATGAACATATCAACTTTGCGCAAGGTGTTAGTAACCCTTGGCCAGATTATGGCTTATGCAGTACGGCACAAATACCTTGACCATAACCCTGTGAGAGATGCGGAAAGACCGCGAGGTCAGGGAACAATTGAGGAAAAAAAGATCAAGGTTTTAACACCGGATGAAATAAAAGCTTTCCTGGATACCACAACTAATCAAAAATATCATACTCTTTTCCGGCTGGCGATTATGAGCGGAGCAAGGCAAGGGGAGCTTTTAGGCTTGAAATGGTCAGATGTTGACTGGGAAGCAAGCCAGGTGCGCATAGAAAGGACTTTTAATCATCAAGAATGGTATGAGGTTAAGACAACAACTTCAAAGCGAAGAATTGACATAGGGCCTGGAATGATAGCAGAGCTTAAAAAATGGAAGCTTGCCTGTATGCCGAACAAATTAAACCTGATTTTTCCGAATGAAGCAGGGCAGCCGATGAATCATAACAATCTTGTAAGCAGGCAATTTAATCCAGCTTTAAAAAAAGCAGGCATAGATAGAATAAGATTCCATGATTTACGACATACGTATGCAAGCTTGTTAATTGAGCAGGGCGAGAACGTTAAATATATCCAAAGTCAACTTGGACATTCAAGCCCGACTGTAACCTTGAACGTATATGCTCACCTGATGAAACCTGCTCACCAGGAAGCGGCTGTCAAGCTGGAAAAAGCTATTTTTTAGGCAACCGGTCACAAAATGGTCACAACTTTTGAAAATACTATTTTAATGAACACCGTATCTCCACATCAACAAGCTATTTACAATGAGTGCTTGCCGCATAAGGGTATAAAAAAAGAGCTTACAGCTTCATATTGCTGTAAACTCTTGATTTTACTGGTAGGCGGTACTGGGTTTGAACCAGTGACTTCCACCGTGTGAAGGTGGCACTCTCCCGCTGAGTTAACCGCCCAACTTAGGTTTAATAAACTTTAAAATTGTTAGTTAAGTCAAGAATTTTTTGTGTCTTCATCTCCTGTTTGCTCAATTATTTCTGGGACTGTATGGGGGAATGATTCTGAGGAAGAATCCCCCAGCTCTTCTATTTCTTTCGGGGATGGCAGGTCTTTTAGATCTTTTAATTCAAAAAGTTCCAGAAACTTTTTTGTGGTCGTATAGATCATCGGGCGGCCCGGAATCTCCTTGCGACCTACAACCCGGATTAGCTTTCGCTCAAGCAGCATGCGCAGAATTCCCCCGCAGTCAACACCCCGCAAGTGTTCAATATCGCTGCGTATCACAGGCTGTTTGTAGGCAACAATGGCAAGCGTTTCAAGAGCAGCGTTGCTCAGGCGGAGAGGATTTGGTCTTAACAGGCGTCTTATCCACTGGCTGTATTCGGACCGGGTGCGGATCTGGTATCCTCCTGCGACCTCACGCAAAAAAAACCCGCCTTTGCGGGCTTCATACTCACTTGAAAGTTCATTCAGAACATTACGGATCGCATTAGAGTCAGTAGAATCAAGCACTTTTTTAATGCTGTCTATTGTAAGTGGATCTTCGGCAACAAACAACAGGCTTTCAATGATGTTCTTTATATCCACCTGAGTATCCATTATAAATAAAAGAGTCTGATAACACCTGACTGGGTATGCTGGGCAATCCTGACCAGGCAGAGTTTAACCATCTCCAGTATTGCAAGAAAGGTCAGTATAACATCACTTTTTAGCACATCTGCAGAAAATAGTTCCTCAAAGGTTATCGAACCTTTATCTTCAAATATATCAACCAGCTTGGAAATCTTGTCTTTTACAGACATCTTGTCGGCAGTGATGTCTATCCTCTGATCTTCGGATATATTTTTAAGTATTTTCTGAAATGCATCAATAAGCTCGAACAGGCCCACACTTATGACTTCATCATCCTGGTCTGATAAAAAATCTTTTATGTCAGACTGTCTGATAAAAGTACTGTCTCCAAGCAGATTTCTTTCGGCTAACTGCTCGGCAGCAGATTTCATCTCAAGGTATTCAAGAATAGGCCTTGCAATTTCCATTCGGGGATCTTCTTCGTCTTCACCCTCATGTACCGGAAGAAGCATCCTTGACTTTATCTGGGCCAGAATCGCAGCCATCAATATAAAATCGCCGGCAAGGTCTATGTTCAAAGACTTCATCAAGTTCAGACAGCCAAGATACTGATCTGTGATCAGAGCAATCGGAATGTCGTATATATCCACCTCATTTTTTCTGATAAGATGAATAAGAAGATCCATTGGGCCTTCAAATACATCATCCAGCAATACTTTGTAGGGCTCTTCCGACATATAAAAACAGCTTAATGGTTAAGTAACGGTTCACGGTTTTTTAATGAATCTTTTAATAATTCCAGCATGTTTGATAGCAACCGTTCACGGTTGTCGGTTTACAGTTAACAGTTTTATGTTTTGATCAACCGTTAACTGTTAACCGTGAACCTTTGAACCCTGAACGGTTACTTATACTTTAACTGCTGACTTTACCTCTTCCATGGTTTGCCGCGCAATTTTTCTTGCCTTGCTGTTTCCTTCCATAATAATTTCGTCTAGAAGCTCTGGTTTGCCCTCATAATACTCTCTTTTTCCGCGAATAGGTTCAAGCGCTCTGATGAGATTTTTGGCCATCATCTTCTTGCATTCAACGCAGCCTATACCGGCAGTGCGGCATTCTTTATTTACAGTATCCACTGTTGTTTTGTCGCTGTATAGCTTGTGGAATTCAAAAACATTGCATACTTCGGGATTGCCGGGATCGTTTTTTCTTGCCCGCTGAGGATCAGTAATCATTCTTGATACCTTGGAGCTTATATCGTCAGGCTTTTCAAATAAATAAATAGCATTATCATAGCTCTTGCTCATTTTGCGACGATCAAGACCAAGTATTTTAGGCGTGTTGGTTAAAATGGCTTTAGGCTCAGGGAAGACTTTACCATATAAATAGTTGAAGCGCCGGGCGATTTCCCGTGTAATTTCAACATGGGGAACCTGGTCCACCCCAACCGGCACGCCAAATGCCTTGTAGATTATGATATCCGCAGCCTGCAGCACCGGGTAACCCAAAAAACCAAAGGTGGAAAGGTCTTTGTTGCTCAACTGCACAATCTGGTCCTTGTAGGTTGGGTTGCGCTCAAGCCATGGCACCGGAGTTATCATGGAAAGAATAAGAAAAAGTTCTGCGTGTTCTTTTATATGTGACTGGACAAACAAAGTGCATTTCTCCGGCGACAACCCGACACTCAACCAGTCTATCATCATATTTTTCACATTGGCAGCGATAGAACTTGTATCCTCATAGTCACTGGTTAATGCATGCCAGTCTGCAATGAAAAAAAAACAATCATATTGTTCCTGTAATTCAATCCAGTTCGAGAGAGCGCCGTGTAGATTGCCGAGGTGGAGCGGCCCTGTTGGCCGCATCCCGCTCAAAATACGTTTTTTCTGGTTCATCTAACATCTCCAATTCATACAGAAAACTATTTAGTGCCTGAACTAAAACCACATTTTTTGTCATTTCGACCAAAGGGAGAAATCTTTCTCGTTCCCATGCTCCAGCATTTCTCGTTCCCATGCTCCAGCATTTCTCGTTCCCATGCTCCAGCGTGGGAATGCATATGGGTTCCCACGCCGGAGCATGGGAACCAGACAAACCTTGAACCTTTGAACCGTGAACCATTATCTATTTACCCAGCAAAAAATTGATCAAAGGGTTTATAACAAAAGAAATAATCTTATTTAAAAAATCCGTCATAAGAAGAAAAAATATGATTAATATGCCGAAACGCTCTAATCGTGCATATTGCCGCCTTAAATTCAAAGGCAGAAACATGGCAAATATCTTACTCCCATCCAGTGGCGGCACAGGTATCAGGTTAAAAATCGCAAGTACGCAATTAATGATAACACTGTAACCAAGAATAAGGATTAAAGTCGAAACAATGTAGTCTGCGGCTGAATTATACCATAATGATTCCAGGCTGAGCAAAAACTGAAAGAGCATGCCTGAAATAAAAGCGCAGGCAAAATTTGCCAAAACACCGGCAGAAGATACATAAATAACCCCCTTGCGATAATCTCGAAGATTGGCAAAATTTACAGGCACCGGCTTGGCATAACCGAAAATAATTGGCGATCCCGTAAATTTCAGAATTAAGGGTAGAAGGAATGAACCAATAAAATCAAGATGTTTTATCGGGTTCAGGGTAAGTCTTCCGGCCAGCATAGCTGTATTGTCTCCCATTCTGTATGCAACATAACCGTGCGCAACTTCATGAATGGTCACAGCAAACAGAAGAGGAATTATCATCGCAACTATTTGAATTAGATTGAAATCTTGAAACATATTTCCGCGCGTAAGTCAGCTCGTCATTCAATGTTTTGAGCTTGCCGTTTAATCTTGCATCAAGGACAGCCTGCATTATTTCCCGGTAAATTGGGCCGGACTCAAGCCCCATTGCTTTGAGGTCCTTGCCGGTTATCAAGATATCTGTATATCTCAGCCGGGCAAAGTAATGAGATATGGCTTTCTTTACCGACTCCAGCTTAGTAGCCGCCATCATATAAAGGATAAGCTCGGTTTTAAAACCCGAAAGCCTTTTATAAAGAACCCTGTTTTGAACAGGCAGATTCCGTTCAAGCCATAAAAGACATTTGTCTGCCCCAAAACGTTCATTGCAGAAAATCCTCCTGAAGCGGGGTGTTATTTCAAACCTGGTGCAGATTCTGCCTGATATTCTTTTATTGCAACTCCTTATAAGTGTTAGAAAATAAACGACCCACTTCATATAGGATTCTTCGATAAAAAGCAAATCATACCAAGACAATACCTTTTTTACAGAATTAAAAAGTTCAATAAGTTCTTTATTGAGCTCTATGCTAGGATGAATAACGCCAAGCAAACCATAATCATTAAGCCTTATGATTGCGGGCGCGGGATTCTCTTCTTCAAGAATCTGGCGAAGCTCTGCAAATACCCTCTTTCCGCTGAGACGCTTGAAAAAATTCATTTTGACCGCATTTTCAATCAGTCTTGAAGTAAGTTTGCCAATAGAAAAACCAAAACGCTGCTCAAATCTTATTGCACGAAATACACGTGTAGGATCTTCAACAAAGCTTAAATTATGTAGTACCCTTATCGCCTTTTCCTTAATATCCTTCCGGGCAGCAAAAAAATCTATCAGTATGCCGAATTTTTCAGGGTTTAACTGAACTGCCAGGGTATTTATAGTGAAATCTCTCCGGAAAAGGTCCAGCCTGATAGAACTCATCTCAACTATCGGAAGTGCAGCGGGGAATTTGTAATATTCCATCCGGGCTGAGGCAACATCAATCTTAAAACCGTCAGGAAATATTATAACTGCTGTTCCGAATTTTTTATATGCATTAATGCGGGCTCCAACTCTTTCGGCATATCTTTTTGCAAATGCTATACCGTCTCCTTCTATAACAATATCAAGGTCTTCATTTGATCTGTAGAGGAACAGATCACGTACAAAACCTCCTACAATAAAAGCTCCATAACCAATTTCCGCGGCGACCCTGCCAATGTCCCGTAAAATACTAAGGATACGTTCCGACAGGCGTTCATTCATGAATTTTACAATATTTTTGGTTCTGGCCTGAATAGGCTCTCTTAATGCAGGTTCAGGCAAATTCGCAGTGGTTTGTTGAGATTGCCTGACCAGAATGTTAAGAAGATCAGTGCGTGTAATAACGCCTGTTAACTTATCGTTATCAATGACAGGAAGGATTCTCTGCCTGCTTTCGATTATTTTTTTCTGGATTTCGAAAATATCTGCATCCGGCTCAACAGTTGCTGGCTCTGTGCTCATGTATTCCTTAACCGGAACGTGGTCCAGATTGTGGTAAATCGCCTTCTCAATAACCTGACGAGTTATATATCCCAGGAGTTCATCTTTGCCGGCTGCTTTTTCTGCAACAAGCAGCGCATTAATATTGTAGCGGGTAAGTGTGTTATTGGCATCCCTGCATGTAACATCCGGACCTGTCATGATTGGCGGCGACGACATCAGGTCTTTTGCAAGCCTTTTGGGCTTAACCGTTTTATAGAGGCTTTCAAGCAGCTTATGTTCAGTCTGGGCCAGCGTCATATTCTTGATGGTCGCAGCAGCCGCAAAAGTATGTCCTCCTCCGCCAAGAAAACTAACTACCGCTCCAACATCAACCTCATCAATTCTGCTCCTTGCCACGACATAAATCTTTTCTTCCATGCGGGCTATGGCAAAAATGGCGTTGAGATTTTCCATCTTAATCATTTTCTGCACAAGAAAAGCGAAATCAGGCACGTAATTTTCAGTTGATATGATAGTAACTACTACTTCGATACTGTTAATATTGTAAAAGCTTGATGCCTGAATCATATCATTTAACAGCCCGACCTGCTCAGAGTTTATCTCTCTTGCAATCAGGTTTGAAATAACATTTAAATTCGCTCCTTTTGAAAGAAGATAAGCGGCCGCCATGAAATCTTCTTCTGTTGTGGAGGGGAAATTAAAAGAGCCTGTATCTTCATATATGCCAAGGCACATAATAGTCGCCTCATCAGAAGAAATGCTGATCTCTTTCTCTCTCAGAATTCCCGTCAGTATTGATACTGCTGCACCTGTTTGCCTGACAACCTCGTAATGCCCTTTTATATCATTTGCCATATCCGGGTGGTGATCATATATATGTATCTCTAAATCAGATCTTTTCAGAAGAGATGAAAGCCTTCCGATACGGCCAGGCTGCCTTGTATCAACCAGCACAAGTCTCTTTACGTTTGAAAAGACTATATCTTTAATATCCGCCATGTTAAAGAGATACGCCATTGATTTAATAAAGAAATTTCTTATATTTTTCTCCTGGGAAGCGGGAAAAACAATAAGAGAGCCGGGATACAGCTTTTGGGCTGCGAGCATTGACGCCAGCGCATCAAAGTCAGCATTAACATGGGTTGTTATAATGGTTAGATTATTATCAGGCACTTTAATCTCTACCAAATTTCTACTTTCCAATTTCAAGTTTCAAGCCGTGAACGGCTACAATTTGCCTGAACATATACACATATCGGTGTGTTTATCAAGGTCAAGAAAAAATGAGAAATGCGGGTTAGAGCTATTGTTGTTTAATTTATAATATGTTACTAACTACACAAAACCACAAAACCAAAACATTTTTCGAAATCTAACGTAAGTTGAGCGATTTTTTGCGAAGAAATGTGCCAGGATCTTGATGCAGCAAGATTTGCGAAAAGCGCAGGCATACCAATGGATATGTCGAAACTTTTCGCAAGTCCTTGATGCGCAAGAGATTGGTGCAGGTCGAGTAAAAAATTGCTCAATTTAGGTCTAAATAAATGACTTACAAAAAACATCTGCATTACAAATATATTTTTGGACCGGTTCCCTCGCGGCGGCTTGGTTTATCTCTGGGCATTGATCTTATGCCTCACAAGACATGCACGCTCAATTGCGTTTATTGTGAGTGCGGAAGAACTACAAATCTTACCATGAAGTGCAAGGAATATATACCAGTAGAACCGCTGCAGGAAGAACTGAAAGACGTTTTATCCAGCAATCCAAAACTTGATTTTATAACCTTTTCAGGTTCCGGCGAACCCACACTTCACATAGGAATCAAAGAAATTATAAATTTTATAAAAAAAGATTATCCAAAATACAAGATCGCCCTGCTTACAAACAGCACACTTTTTTTTCAACCGGACATTAGAAAACGAATCACTGGTATTGATATAGTAATAGCGTCTCTTGATGCTGCTTCAGAAGAAAACTTCAAAAAAATTAACAGGCCACATCCGAAACTTGAGCTCCATAGAGTAATCGAAGGCCTGGTTTCTTTAAGAAAGGAATTTGCAAAACAACTCTGGATGGAAGTCTTTCTTGTGCCTGGAATAAACGATAACAGGGATGAACTTAATAGAATAAAAAAGGCTTTAAGTCTGATTTATCCTGACAAAATTCAATTAAATACGCTTGACAGGCCTGGAGCTGAAAGCTGGATTAAGCCCGCTTCCCAAAAAGACTTATTAGATGCGGCATCATATTTAAATGGAGCCGATGTAATAAAGAATCTTGACTCAAAGCCAAATGATGGTGTTCTTAATAAAAATGGCTGCAACTATCTTTTATCAATCATAAAAAGAAGGCCATGTACGGCTGAAGATATTTCAAGAATTTCGGATAGTAACCTTGAAGAAATATACAGGCATCTTGACGCTCTTATCGAAAAGGGGTTAATCATAAAAAAAAATATGCCGAGAGGTGACTTTTACACGGTTGACGGTTGATCAAAACATATAACTGTTAACTGTAAACCGACAACCGTGAACTGTTACAATAAGGAGAGGTTGATTATGCCGGTTTTTCAGTGGAAAGGAAAAAACAGGAAAAATGAGATTAAGAAAGGGGAGATGGATGCCCCTGATGAAAAGACTGTAAAAGCCAATCTTATCAGACTCAGGATAACTCCAACCAAGATCAAGCAAAAACCAAAAGATCTGTTTGAGAACATTTCCTTTCTTCAACCTAAAGTTAAACAATCTGATATAATAATTTTTTGCAGGCAGTTTTCCACTATGATCGACGCGGGCCTTCCGATAATTCAGTGTCTTGAAATACTCTATTCCCAGCAGGAAAACAAAACATTTAAAAATATATTGAGAAATATAAAGGAATCGGTGGAAGGCGGCGAAACCCTTGCAGAAGCTTTAAAAAAGTATCCCAAACAATTTGACAATCTCTTCGTAAACATGATTGCCGCCGGCGAAGCAGGCGGTATACTTGATACTATTCTGAGAAGACTGTCGCATTACATGGAAAAGGCGGCAAAGCTTAAAAGCCAGGTGAAAGGCGCAATGATATACCCGCTCATAACGATTATAATAGCTATAATCGTAATTGCCATAATAATGGTATTTGTTATTCCCGTATTTAAAGAAATGTTTGAAGGCATGGGAGGCAGTCTGCCCCTTCCTACTCAGATTGTTGTTGCTATGAGTGATTTTGTAAAAAATAATATACTGTATATAATAGGATGTTCCGGTTTAACAATATTTGCCGTAAAGAAGTATTATAATACTGAAAAAGGAAGAATTCTTTTAGATGATTTATTGCTCAAGCTGCCAGTATTTGGAACGCTGATACGCAAAGTCGCCGTAGCCAAGTTCACACGAACCATGAGCACTATGCTTACCAGCGGAGTAGCAATTCTGAGCGCACTCGATATAGTAGCAAAAACAGCCGGGAACAAAACAGTTGAAAAAGCCATATACGACGTACGTTCCGATATAGAGGAAGGTCGTACAATGGCTGACCCGCTTTCTGAAAGCGGAGTCTTTCCTTCGATGGTATGCCAGATGATCGCAGTCGGCGAATCAACCGGCGCCCTGGATCAAATGCTGTCAAAAATTGCTGATTTTTATGACGAAGAAGTCGATCAGGCAGTTGAAAACATGACAGCAATGATAGAACCGTTTATGCTGGTTTTTCTGGGCGTTACCATTGGTGGGCTGGTCATTGCAATGTATTTGCCAATATTCGAGATGGCCTCTATAGTAGGATGATGAAACCTAAATTAAGCGATTTTTTACTCGACCTGCACCAATCTCTTGCGCATCAAG
The DNA here is from genome assembly GCA_030272815.1 of Deltaproteobacteria bacterium. Classification (GTDB taxonomy): domain Bacteria; phylum Desulfobacterota; class Desulfobacteria; order Desulfobacterales; family ETH-SRB1; genus B13-G4. The sequence continues at coordinate 18,163 of JAJSZT010000043.1, read as the reverse complement.
GACTTGCGAAAAATCTTGACACATAGTTATAAATTGGTTAGTAAATTCGGCTTAACTTTTTTTTGTAATAGTTCGGCCACAAAGGCACCAACTTGCCTGCGGCAGGCAGGGATTATAATATAATTATCTGAAAATCTATATTTTAAAGCAGGCATTGAGTGGAAATGGATAAAACAAGCGACATAATTGAGACACGAAGAAAAAAACTGGCTGAGTTAAAAAACAATGATATCAATCTGTTCCCGAATGATTTTATTGTTTCCCATACTGTTAAGGATTTGAGAGATGCCATAGAAGAGTCACAGCATTCGATTAAGGAAGATGCTGTCTTTATTGTTGCAGGCCGAATGATGGCTATTAATCGTTTTGGAAAGGCATCTTTTATCAGGTTCAGGGATAGAACAGGACAGTTCCAGGCATATATTAGAAAAGATAAAATAGGTGATCAGGCTTACGATATCTTTAAAAAGCTGGATATCGGTGATTTTGTGGGCCTAAAAGGAGGCGTTTTCAAAACCAGAACAGGCGAGTGGACCCTTATTGCCGATGAGCTGAAGCTTATCACAAAGGCAATAAGGCCTCTTCCGGAAAAATTTCATGGGCTTAAAGATCCTGAAAAGCGCTATCGCCGGCGCTATCTTGATTTAATTACGAATTCGAATGTACGTGAAATATTTATAAAAAGAAGCCGGATAATTCAGGCTGTACGTACATTTTTTCTTGACAGGGATTTTCTGGAGGTAGAAACTCCTATGATGCAGCCTATCCCGGGCGGGGCAGAGGCTACACCATTTATAACTCATCATAATGCACTTGGTATGGATCTTTTTCTGCGCATTGCCCCTGAGCTGTACTTAAAACGACTTGTTGTGGGTGGTTTTGAAAGGGTTTTCGAGATAAACAGAAATTTCAGGAATGAAGGGATTTCAACCAAACATAATCCTGAATTTACAATGCTGGAGTTCTATCAGGCATATGCAACCCACGATGATCTTATGGATCTGACAGAAGAAATGTTCGGTTACATGGCCAGGGAGGTTACAGGATCAACAAAGATAACCTACCAGAACAACGACATCGATTTAGGAGGCAAGTGGAACAGGATGACCCTTACATATGCCTTGGAGACAACTGGAGGCATAGATCCCGGCCTTTTAAAAGATAAAGAAAAACTCCTTGAATTTGCCTCTTCAAAGTCAATCAAAATTACAAAAACCAAGTATCTCGGAAAGGTAATATCAAAGCTGTTCGATGTTCTGGTGGAACCAAAATTAATACAGCCGACATTTATAACAGGATATCCTGTAGAAATTTCTCCCCTTTCCAGAAAAAATGAAAAGGATAGCGAACTTACAGACAGGTTTGAACTTTTCATTGCAGGGCATGAAATTGCCAATGGATTTTCGGAGATCAATGATCCTGATGACCAAAAAAATCGGTTCCTCCAGCAGGTTGCGGACAGAGAGGCGGGTGATGAGGAAGCGCACTTCATGGATGAAGACTACATAGAAGCGCTTGAGTACGGTATGCCAGCAACTGCCGGCGAGGGAATAGGAATAGACAGGGTTGCTATGCTCCTTACAGATTCCGCCTCTATCCGTGAAGTTATTCTTTTTCCACATATGAAGCCAAAGGGTTGAATTTATTATTTATTATGTCTTTTGAATTTTTCATAGGAAGTCGCTATCTCAGGACTAAACAAAAACAAGCCTTTATTTCGCTGATCACCGTTCTTTCCATAGCGGGCGTTACAGTTGGCGTTATGGCCCTGATTGTAGTAATTGCCGTCATGACCGGCTTTGAATACGACCTTAAATCACGCATACTTGGAGTGGAGTCGCATATAGTCATTATGCGCTATAACGTCCCTTTTTCCGACTATCGCAACATTCTGGAACATGTGGAAAATACCGACGGAGTTGAAGCAGCCACTCCTTTTATTAATTCCCAGGTTATACTTCGTTCATCATTATCGCTATCAGGCGCTGTTTTAAGAGGAATAGATCCTGATTCAGCAGACAGAGTTATAAAAAATCTCGACAAGGTTTCCCTGAAAAATCTTAAAGAAACGGATCAAAGAAAAAGTACATCCATCGCCATGCCGGCTATAATTTTAGGCAAAGAACTTGCTAAAAATTTAGGAGTAATGCAGGGCGACTCTGTCTATCTGATATCGCCGAGGGGAATGATTTCTCCCATAGGGCACATACCAACGATGAAACGGTTTAGGGTAGCAGGCTTATTCGAGTCGGGCATGTATGAATATGACAGATCACTGGCTTACATACATATAAAAGATGCCCAGAAAATTTTGCGCATGGGAGATTCTGTAAACGGAATTGAAGTCCGTGTTAACGACATTTACAATGCCAGAAATATTGCGGGCAGAATAGTCAAAGAACTTGGATTTCAGTACTGGGCAAGGGACTGGATGCAGATGAATCAAAACCTGTTTTCAGCACTCAAGCTGGAAAAAACGGTTATGTTTATCATTCTGGCACTTATTGTTCTTGTTGCGGCCTTTAACATTGCCAGCACGCTCATCATGATGGTTATGGAAAAGACCAAGGACATTGCTATCTTAAAAGCCATGGGCGCCACAAATAAAAGTATTAGAAAAATTTTTGTCTTTAAAGGTATAGTAATAGGATCTATGGGAACCATTCTTGGAGTGTGCCTGGGATTTATTCTGTGTACAGTGCTAAAGTATTACCAGTTCATCGAACTTCCAGGCGATGTATACTATATTACAACCCTCCCCGTAAAACTTGAGCTTTTAGATGTTGTTATGATAGCCTCTGCAGCAATGGCAATCAGTTTTTTAGCAACACTCTATCCCGCAAGGCAGGCATCCAAACTTGATCCTGTTGAGGCAATCCGTTATGGTTAACAGCGATTCTGTTTCAGATCATTTAATAGCCGCCAGAGACATCTGTATAAGTTTCAACAATGCCGGCGCCCGTATCGAAATCCTAAAAGATTTATACTTTAATCTGGATATCGGTGAAACAATAGCTGTTGTTGGTGCTTCCGGAATTGGAAAGTCGACTCTTCTACATATACTAGGCACTCTTGACCGGCCTGACAGCGGAAATCTTTTTTTTAAAGGAGATGATGTTTTTCTCTTTGACAATGATAAATTAGCTCAATTCCGCAACCAATTTGTCGGCTTTGTTTTCCAGTTTCATCATCTTTTGCCGGAGTTCAGTGCTATTGAAAATACAATGATGCCTGCGTTTATCAAGGGTCTCAGCAAGGATAGTTCCAGTAAGGCAGCGGAGGAAATACTGGTAAGAGTCGGATTAAAAGACAGGCTTTTTCACAGGGTAGGAAAACTATCCGGAGGCGAACAGCAGAGGGTTGCCCTGGCAAGGGCCTTAATTCTCAGACCCGCCATTCTTCTCGCGGATGAGCCTACCGGTAATCTTGACAAAAAAAACAGCGAACAGGTTCACGAACTTCTTTTGGAGCTGAATCAAGAACTTCGGATGGCACTGGTTGTGGTAACACACAACCTGGAGCTTGCATCTTGCATGTCGCAGAGCCTGACCATTATTGACGGAAAACTTGTGAAAACGAGATAAGTATTTTAGGCATTCTTCCCTTACACTTTTTTAGAAAAAGCGTGTATTATCGAATTGAATGCCGATGTCGAAACTGGAAATTTGAAATTAGGTAACACATCTACATCGTTGTGTTTTTTCCAATTTCCAATTTTACTGCCAGAGTACAGAATGAAAAAAGTGTAAACTACTTTTGGCTTGCTATGAAGGATGCCGTATTCTATATGCAAAAATCTTTAAACCTGCTTCTAATGGCAATAATTTTATTTCTTCCGGCCGGAGTATATTCTCTGGAAACAGTTCGAGTCTTAGTGCTGCCTTTTGAAATCCACTCACAACAAGACCTGTCATATCTTAAAACTGAAATCCCGGGGGTATTAAAAAACCATTTTAAACAGAACGGCGCTATTGTAATAAAAACCGATAGCATCCCGGATTTCTCATTGGAAAATCAGCCAAAAAGCGTAGCCGGAATGAGAAATCTCGGCATTAAGAGCGGAGCTGATTATGTTGTCTGGGGAAGCCTGACCTGGCTGGGACAAAAATTCAGCATAGACGCAAAAATGATAGAATCTTTTAATAATGAGCCGCCAAACATTTTATTTGTTGAAGGAAAAGGCGTAGAAAATCTGTTCGGAAGCGTAAAAAAACTTTCAGAAAACCTTGGTATTAAAATTTTCAAGCATGAAAAAATTGCCGCGGTGCTTGTTGAAGGAAATAAACGTATAGAAACTGATGCCATAAAAAAATACATAAAAACAAAACAGGGTGACATCTTCAATGCCAAAAAGATTTCAGAGGACTTAAAATCTGTCTATTCAATGGGTTATTTTGAAAACATCAGGATTGAGTCTAATGATAAACCTGAAGGAAAAATAATTATATTCAAAGTCAAAGAAAAACCGACTATCAGGGTAATCAACATTAAAGGCAACAAAATTTATGAAGATGAAGAAATAAAGGAATATTTAAACATCAGGACGGGCTCAATTTTAAATATATTTAAGATAAACAGCAATATCAGACGGATAGAAGAACTGTACAAGGAAAAGAACTATCATAATATTAAAGTTGATTACGATTTAAAGCAACTTGAACACAATCAGGCGGACCTTGAATTTATCATTGAAGAAGGCGAAAAAGTTCAAATAAAAAAAATAATACTTGAAGGGAACAATGCATTTGACAGTGACAAACTCAAAGACCTGATGAGAACGTCGGAAAAGGGTTTTTTTTCGTGGCTGACTTCATCCGGAGAGCTGAATATAGAAGACCTTAATCAGGACATTGCCAGGCTTTCGGCTTTTCATCATAATAATGGGTATATACAGGCCAGGATTGGAGAACCGCAGATCGAATATAAGGACAAGTGGATATATATCACGATAAAAATAGATGAAGGACCACGGTTCAAGGTTGGAAAGGTTGATATCGAAGGAGACATAGTTCTGTCAAAAGAAGAATTAGCCAAAAAACTTAAGATAAAAAAAGAAGAGTTTTTCAACCGTGAAGTTGTTCGAAATGATGTACTTGCCCTCACAGACATATACTCTGACGAAGGATATGCATACGCGGAAATAACGCCCCGTATTGACAAAGATTTTGATCAACTTATGGTAAACATCATTTATGTTATTAAAAAAGGAAAACAGGTATATTTTGAAAAAATTATTATTGCCGGAAACACAAAAACAAGGGATAAAGTCATACGCCGCGAGCTTAAGGTTTATGAGCAGGAACTTTTCAGCGGGCGTCGATTAAAAAGAGGGATGCGTAATCTCTACCGGCTTGACTTCTTCGAGGATATTAAGGTTAATACAATAAAGGGACGCTCAGATGACAAGATGATATTGAAAATCGATGTTTCTGAAAAACCAACCGGCACTTTTAGTTTTGGGGGCGGGTACAGCAGCGTTGAACATTTGTTTGTCATGTCGTCCATATCCCAGAAAAATCTTTTCGGACGAGGCCAGATTCTAAAGTTGAAAGGACAAATTGGAGGAACAACAAACAGATACACCTTAAGTTTTACAGAACCATGGCTTTTTGATATTCCATTATCAGCAGGTTTCGATCTTTACCAGTGGGATACAGATTACGATTCATACGATAAGAGCAGTAAAGGCGGCGGTGTAAGGTTTGGGTATCCGGTCTTTGATTTTACAAGGCTCTATTTATCATATAAATATGAGATTGGTGATATTTCCAATATTGAAGACGACGCCTCAGAAAGTATCTGGGAAATGGAAGGCGAGAATATTTTAAGCAGTATATCCACTATATTGCGATACGATTCGAGAGACAGGATTTTTAATCCCTCTAAAGGCCAGAATCACAAAATAAGTTTGGAATATGCTGGTATCGGTGGTGATATTGGCTTTACAAAATACCTGGCGGAAACAGGATGGTATATACCTATGTTCTGGGGAACAGTTGGTTTTATGCATGGTGAAATAGGCTATGTAAAAGAAAGTTCAGGAAGAAAACTCCCGGATTACGAACGCTTCTATCTTGGCGGCATGAATTCAATGCGCGGATTTGACTGGCAGGATATTCATGTTACAGATGAAGATGGCGCTGAGATCGGAGGAGAAACATATATCCAGTTTAACATCGAATTTGTATTTCCTCTAATCAAAAAAGCAGGAATCGTCGGTGTTATATTTTATGATACCGGCAACGTATATGAGTCTGCTGGAAGCATAAAACTGGGTGATATGCGACAAAGTGCCGGATACGGTTTTAGATGGTATTCTCCCATAGGTCCTATCCGCCTTGAAAATGGATATATACTGGATCCTGAAGAGGGAGAGGATACAGGCGGTCGCTGGGATTTTACAATGGGAGCGGCGTTTTAACCACTCAACTAAAACTTTTAAGGAGGATTAAATGCAAACCGTAAAAATAGCTTTTACTGCTGCAATCTTATTTTTGTTTTCACTTACTGTTTCATATGGCGCAGATGTTGCCAAGATTGGAGTGGTTGATTTTCAGAGAATTCTCGAGGTATCAAGTTCCGGCAAATCCGCACAGGCGGAAATCAAAAGCCAGGGCGAAAAAATGGAGACAGATCTCAAGAAAAAAGGATCCGAATTGGAAGAATTAAAAAAGAGGCTCGAGCGCGAGGCTCTGGTTATGAGCAGAGAAATGCGTGAAGAAAAAGAACGTGAATTCAGGATTAAAATTAATGATTTTAAATCGCTTGAAAAAAAATATAAAGAAGAATTTAAGGTTTTAAACAACAGGCTTGTTAATCGTATAAAAAAAGATGTTTTTGAACTTATTGAGGAAATGGGAAAAAAAGAAGGATATCTCCTTATTCTTGAAAAACGGGAAGCCGGCGTTTTGTATTCACCAACTGCAATAGATATAACAGACAAACTGATCCCGCTATACAATGAGAAGGTTGCACGGCAGGCTGAAAAAGACAAAAGGTAAATATATTAGGCATCCTTCACGACAAGTCAAAAGTAGTTTACACTTTGTTGATCTTGTATTTTGGCAGTGAAATTTGAAACTAGAAATTTGAAATTGGAAAAAATACAAAAATGTAGATGCGTTACCTAATTTCAAATTTCCAGTTTCGACATCGGCATTCAATTCGACAATACACGCTTTTTCGAAAAAAGTGTAAACTGGTGAATGAAGGATGCCATATATTATTATGAGAATATCCCTTAAAAAGATAGCAGAAACTGTCGGAGGTAGGTTTAAGGGCAAATCTGAAAAAATTATTACTGGCGTGGCCCCCTTTAATAAAGCGTCTGCTGAGCATATAACATTTGCTGATAATAAAAAATTATTAAAAAGAATAGATGATACGAATGCCGGCGCTGTTATTGTTCCATCAGGCTTTGAGGAATCTTCAAAAAATATTTTAATAGTAGATAATCCTCGTGTTTCTTTTGCAAAAACAATGGCTCTTTTTCATCCGCCTTCCAGGCCGGACTATTCTAATAGTATTGATGGAATATGTTCAAATGCCTATATCGGCAATAATTTTGTATACGGAAAAAATGTTTCCATCGCTCCTTTTGTTGAGATCGGCAATAATGTTGTACTCGGCAATAATGTTATCCTGCATCCTAACGTAGTTATCGGAGATGATGTGGTTATCGGAGATGATGTATTAATATATCCCAATGTGACTGTACTTGAAAGATGCAGGATTGGGAACAGAGTTATAATTCATGCCGGATCAGTAATAGGAAGCGATGGTTATGGTTTCGCTCCTGACGGAGATAAATATTATAAAATCCCTCAGACAGGTATAGTTCAGATAGATGATGATGTTGAAATTGGAGCATGCAATACAATTGACAGGGCAACTTTTGGTAAGACCTGGATTCGCCGGGGCGTTAAGACAGACAATCTCGTTCAGATTGCCCACAATGTTACTGTAGGCGAAAACACTTTGATAGTAGCACAGGTCGCAATTGCAGGAAGCGTAGTCATAGGCAAACATGTAACAATTGCAGGACAAGCGGCAATATCGGGCCATATAACCATTGGAGATAATGTTACTGTTGGTCCCACGGCTGGTGTCGCAAAATCTGTCCCGGATAACCAGATCGTATCCGGAATACCTGCAATGCCCCACAGATTATGGCTGAGGGTGCAGAGGATTATACCTATGCTTCCGGAACTCAGCAAAAAACTATCTAAAATTGAAAAGAAATTAAATAAAATTGAGGAGAAACTTAGTTAAGGGTTCACAGTTCACAGTTTTTTCAATGAGCTATGCAACGACTGAAGCATTTTAACCGTGAACGACTACGCGACAGGAGAAAGATAATGAATAATGAATATGATATCCAAAAAATAATGAGCTTGCTTCCTCACCGCTATCCATTTCTTCTGGTTGATCGAATACTTGAGCTTGTAACTGATGAAAAGGTTGTCGCCCTCAAAAATGTCAGCATAAATGAACCGTTTTTCCAGGGGCATTTTCCTGGCTCTCCTATTATGCCGGGCGTACTTATAATAGAGGCTATGGCTCAGGCGGGCGGCGTACTGGTTTTTATATCCCTGCCAGAGGAAAAGCATGGTGCTCTTATATATTTTATGGGAATTGACAAAGTCAAATTCAGAAAGCCTGTTTTACCGGGCGACCAGCTTTTGCTTGAAATCAAAATACTGAAGCAGCGAGCAAAGGCAGTTAAAATGTCAGGTACCGCATTTGTAGACGAAAAAGTCGTTGCTGAAGCTGAATTTATAGCCACTATTGGAGAAAAAGTATGATACATCCAGCCGCAATTATCGATCCCAAAGCTGAACTGGACTCCACCGTAGAAGTCGGTCCGTATTCGATTATTGGAGAAGATGTTTCTATCGGAGCTGGAACAATAATAGGTCCCCATGTAGTGATTGAACCTTATGTTACCATTGGGCCGGAATGTCATATATTTCAGTATGCAGCGATTGGCGCTGCTCCACAGTCATTAAAGTTTGAAGGCGAAAAAACCTATGTCAACATTGGGCGTAAAACAATTATACGCGAGTTTGTTACAATTCACAGGGGAACAGGATTTGGCGGCGGTATAACTGAAGTCGGCGAGGAAAATTTCCTGATGGCTTATACTCACATCGCCCATGACTGCAAAATCGGCCGAAAAGTCGTCATGTCAAACAATGCAACACTTGGAGGACATATTGCAATTGGCGATTATGCAACCATTGGAGGCCTTGTAGCTATTCACCAGTTCGTAAGAATAGGTGACTATGCTTTTGTGGGAGGAAAATCAGCCGTTGTAAAAGACATACCGCCCTATGTTATTGCAGCAGGTGACAGAGCCGTGCTTCACGGCTTAAACAGTGTGGGTCTGAAGCGAAGTGGCTTTTCTCAAAACAAACTCAAATTATTAAAAAAAGCTTACAGAATTATTTTTCGAATAGGCCTTACAATAAACGAGGCTATAGAGAGAGTAAAGGCTGAAGTAGAACAGATTCCTGAAGTAGTTTACTTTATAGATTTTATTAAATCATCTCAGCGAGGAATAACAAGGTAAACAGGCAATAGTTATGCGGATAGGTCTAATTGCGGGGAGCGGCCAGTTCCCCATAATTTTTTCAAAAAAAGCAAAATCAAAAGGATTTTCTGTTTATGCTGCAGCTTTTTTGAATGAGGCTGACAAGAGTCTGGAAGACCACGTTGATGAAATAGAATGGATGCATCTGGGGCAGCTAAAGCGTCTCATCAATTTTTTTAAAAAGCACAATATAAGCGAAGCTGTCATGATGGGCGCCATTCGTAAGACAAGTATATTTTCGGACTTAAAGGATTTAAAAGCAGATATGAAAGCCATCTCGCTTTTTGCCGGTATGATCCATACACATGATGATAGAATTTTGAGTGCCTTTGCCAGAACCCTTGAAAAAGAGGGCATCAAAATAAGGGCTTCAACATTCTTACTGCCCGACATTCTGGCTCAGGAAGGATGCTGGACAAAACGAAAGCCAACCAGGTCGGAAAAAGCCGATATTGACCTGGGCTGGAAATATGCAAAAGAGATTGGACGGCTTGATATAGGCCAATGCGTTGTTGTGGGAGGCGGATCAGTCCTTGCCGTGGAGGCTATTGACGGAACTGATGCCACAATAAAAAGAGGCGGGGAACTTGGCAATGGAACCTCTGTTGTTGTTAAGGTTTGCAAACCAAATCAGGATGTCAGGTTTGACATGCCCGCTATCGGCGCGCAGACAATCAGGACCATGCATGAAGCAGGCGCAAAGGCTCTGGCTATTGAAGCAGGAAAGGCTGTTGTTTTTGACAGGGAAGAAATGATAGCATTGGCAGACAAGTTTGGGATTGCTATTGTTGCTATAAATAATAAAGATTAAATATAATAGTTCACCACGGATTTTCACGGAATTACACTGAATTATCAAAATACTCTGTTCAAATTTAATCCACAGATTACGCAGATTGTTCGCATTTTCGTGAGTTATACTTGACACGGTTATAACTTGCGTTTTTGTCATTCCGAACGAATGTGAGGAATCTTAAGATTTCTCCTTTCAGTCGAAATGACAAATAAGCTCAATTTGCGGCAGTGCGTAGTATATTGGGTTGAATTCTCCGAAGCTTGCTGCGGGGCAGTTCATTGTTTGCAATTTTCAGTGAAACTCCGTGTTGTTCTGTGGTGAACTTTTATAATAAATAAGAAAATGGAACAATAAATGAAAAAACTTCGAGTTGGTGTAATTGGTACAGGTTATCTTGGTAAATTTCATGCTGAAAAGTATGCAGGAATGGATGAAGTTGAACTTGTCGGCGTTGTTGATATAGAAAAAGAAAAAGCCGAAAACACAGCGGCAACTTTAGGTATATCTGCATATACAAACTACAAAGATCTATTCGGAAAAGTCGATGCTGTGAGTATAGTCGTTCCTACGCCTGTCCACTTTGCCGTCAGCAAAAATTTTCTTGAAAATGGCATTGATGTTCTTATCGAAAAACCGATAACAACAACCCTTGAAGAGGCTGACGAACTAATTAAAATTGCAGAATCAAAGGGCCTTATTATACAGGTCGGGCATCTTGAAAGGTTCAATCCTGCTGTTGTTGCCTTGCAGGATATTGTTAAAAATCCAAGGTTTATAGAATCACATCGCTTGAGCATATATAAAGAAAGATGCACCGATGTTAGCGTAATTTTGGACCTCATGATTCATGATATAGATATAATTCTAAACTTTGTCAGGTATAGCATAAAAAGCATTCATGCAGCAGGCATACCTGTAATCTCAAAACATGTTGATATAGCAAATGCTCGTTTAGAATTTGAAAATGGATGTGTCGCAAATGTTACGGCGAGCAGAATTTCAACAAAAAATGAAAGGAAAATCAGGCTGTTCCAAAAAGATGCATATGTTTCTGTTGATTTTGCAAAACATGAAATAACCGTAATCAGACAGAACGAAAAAAGTTCAAACAGCCTTATCCCGGGTATGGAAATAAAACAGCTCTGCTTTACAAAAAGTGACGCTCTGGAAGATGAGCTTAAATCCTTTGTAAAATCGGTACAAAATCGTAATGTCCCGGAAGTTACGGGACTAATGGGACGCGATGCTTTAAAGACAGCTTTAAGTATTATGAATCAGATCAGCAAGTCTAATGGAAGCCTTCTGTAACCTAAAACCCGCATAGACAATCTTGGTAGCCGTTTACGGCTTGAAACTTGAAATTGGAAAGTAGAAATTTCAATGTTTCGTGAACGCTTACCAATCTTGAATAAAATTTAAAATATTATATGAAACCGAAACATATTATGATTATAGCTGGTGAAGCTTCCGGCGATCTTCACGGGTCAAAGCTTGTAAGGTCTATATGTAATAAAAACAATAAGATATATTTCTCAGGTATCGGAGGACAAGCTCTCAGGGATGCGGGAGTTGAAATCCTGGTTGATGCATCCGAGCTATCTGTTGTCGGGATAACCGAGGTGTTTTCCAAAATACCAAATCTTTTTAAGGCGATTGCCAATGTCAAAAGACACTTAAAAAGTATTAAGCCGGACCTTGTTATATTAATAGATTTCCCTGATTTTAACCTTAAAATTGCAGCAGCCGCTAAAAAGCTCAGTATACCTGTTTTATATTATATCAGTCCTCAGGTTTGGGCGTGGAGACCTGGCCGCGTCAAAATAATTCGAAAACTTGTGGATCATATTGCTGTTATCCTGCCCTTTGAGGAAGACTTTTACAGAAAGCACAAAGTGCCGGTAACATTTGTAGGCCATCCCTTGCTGGACAATTATACTCAAAATGATCTCCGTCAGTCAGACACTTTGGAAACAGTTGGAAATGAAAATCATGAAATGCTGGTTATAGGCCTTCTGCCGGGTTCCCGCGACAGAGAGGTTATAAGACATCTTCCGGTAATGCTTGATGCTGCCCAGATTCTGAAAGGCCGACTCAAGAACATAAAATTCATAATTTCCATAGCTCCCTCTGTTGAAACAAAACACGTTGAAGAAATATTAAAAAAGCATAAAGGAATATGTAATTACCAGATAGCGACAGGAGATGTTAAAAACGTCTTTAAAATGTGCAAGATAGTTGTGGCTGCTTCAGGTACTGTTACATTAGAAGCTGCGATTGCCGGAGCTCCAATGGTAATAATTTATAAGGTATCTTCTGTGAGTTACTGGCTGGGCAAATTAATGGTACAGGTTAAAAATTTCGGTCTTGTAAACCTTATTGCAGGGGAAAATATTGTCCCGGAATTATTACAGAATGAAGCATCCCCAGAAAATATAGCAGATACTGTATTTAATATGTTACATGATACCAACGGGCTGCAAAAGCTAAGGAAAAAGCTTTTTGAAATAAGAGACATGCTGGGAGAGCCGGGCGCTTCAGAGCGAGTAGCGGGAATAGCTCTAAGTATGATGGAGAAGAAAAATTAAGGCAATAAAGCGGAAAGATAAACTCGTTGAAATCAAATGGAACCTTGTCGGTATTCTTGGCAAGTTTTTCATTGATATTCTATTTTATACAATGAAGATAGAATTGAGAGGATTTGAGAAAGTAAGGCCAATTATTAATTCAAGAAAATTCATTTGGGCAGTATGGCATTCAAGGATGCTGCTTCTGAACTATCTGACTAAGGGATCGGAGGGAACCGCTATGGTCAGCGGTTCAGAAGACGGTGAATTTGTGGCAAGGATACTGAAAAGACAAGGGCATGAAGCTATTCGTGGTTCAACAACAAGAGGCGGCATTAAAGCATTATCAGCTCTGATCAAGAAGCTTAAAGAAAAACAAAGACCTAGCATAATTATACCAGATGGACCTCAGGGGCCAAGATTCAAGGTAAAATTAGGAATAATCATTCTGGCAAGAGAAACCGGACATCCTATTTTGCCTTTCAGCTACAGCGCAAAGAGAATGAAAGTTTTCGCAAGCTGGGATCGCTTTATTCTTCCGTATCCTTTTACAAAATGCCTGGGTATTTATGGCAATCCATTCTTTGTTCCCAAGGATGCCGGCAAAGATGATTTAATGAGGTACCGTAACCTCCTTGAAAAGGAACTGGGCCGTCTTACCAAAGAGGCTGACAGCTATTTTAACCATAAACCTATTAATACCTGAGCTGGACAAGCCAGAACCAAATTGAAGATTGAAGATTTGTGGTATCGCTTCGCTATTTTAGCAATTAGCTGTTAGCTCTTAGCATAAGGAATCTGGTATTTGGAACTAATTGCTAACACCTAAAAGCTAATTGCTTTAATCTTTCGGAATGACAAAAATGCAAGTTATAACCGTGTCAAGTATATCATGAAACAAGTATCGAAACGCATAATAATAAAAGACAGACACAGGCACCTGGTATCGCTTATAAAAGACAGATGGTTTAAGCTTTTTCTGGCAATGCTGTGTATGCTTGTGATGGCTGCTGCAAATTCAGCTATACCGTTTCTTATAAAACCTGTAGTTGATAATATTTTTATCAACAAAGATATAGCTATGCTTAGACTTATTCCTTTTGCCATTATCATTATATACTTTTCACTCGGCAGTGCAATGTACGGCCAGGAATACCTTATGAATTATGTGGGGCAGGATATAATAAGGCGACTTAGAAACGGTCTCTATGGCAAAATTCAGGATCTTCCTCTCTCCTTTTTTCACAAAGAAAAAACAGGTGTTTTGATCTCCCGCATTACCAATGACGTTAATATCATCAAGACTATGGTTTCAACTGCGGTCACAGGGTCTCTGAGGGACTGCTTTACCATAGTGGGTTTAACAACAGTAATATTTTACAGAGACTGGAAGATGGCATTGTTTGCTTTTATAGTATTACCTGTTGCGTTCTTCCCTATTGTATCGCTGGGAAGACGTGTACGCAAGGTAACCACAGGAACCCAGGAATCAATGGCCGAGCTGACTTCTTTTCTTCACGAAACATTTGCAGGAAATAAGATAGTTAAAGCATTCGGAATGGAGGAATATGAAAAGCATCGTTTCTTTAAAGAAACACTCAACCTTTTCAAACTTGAGCTGAAAGCTGTTGCAGCAAAGGCGCTTTCTTCACCGGTAATGGAATTCCTTGCAGGCATTGGGATTGCATTTGTTATATGGTATGGTGGTTCTAAAGTTATTGCAGGTACCTCTTCACCCGGAACCTTTTTTTCTTTCATGGGTGCCATCCTGATGCTTTACGGCCCCGTAAAAAAACTGAGCAAGCTCAACAATGCAGTACAGCAGGGTCTTGCCGCCACTGACAGAATCTATGATATCCTTGAGAAGGAATCTGATATAATAGAGCAAAAAAATCCTGTTGCAATAAAATCCGGATCTCACAGAGTAACTTTCCGTAATGTCTTCTTTAAATACGACGATCAAATGGTATTAAAAAATATTAACCTGGATGTACGGCCCGGAGAAATTCTGGCGCTGGTTGGAATGAGCGGAGGAGGAAAAACCTCTCTTGTTAATCTTATCCCCAGATTCTATGACGTAAGCAAAGGAGCTGTCCTTATAGACGGCACTGATATCAGGCAAACTTCAATTTCTTCTCTCCGAAAGCAGATAGCGATAGTTACACAGGAGCCCATTCTTTTTAATGATACCATCAGGAATAATATAGCTTATGGCAATCGAAATGCCTTGAATGAAGATATAGAAAGAGCTGCAAAAGCTGCATATGCATATGATTTTATCCAAAGTTTTCCTGACAAATTTGACACAAAAATCGGAGAGCTTGGAAGTCGTCTTTCGGGCGGAGAAAAGCAGCGTATATGTATAGCACGCGCTCTTTTAAAGGACGCTCCGATATTAATACTTGATGAAGCTACTTCTTCTCTGGATACCGAATCTGAGATGCTTGTCCAGAAAGCGCTCGAAAATCTTATGAAGGGAAGAACTACATTTGTTATTGCCCACAGGCTTTCAACTATTGGTTATGCAAACAGAATAGTTGTTATAATTAAAGGCAAGATTGTGGAAGAGGGAAAACATGAAGAGCTGATTTCTCTCAAGAAAGAATATTACAAACTCTATCAGTCCCAGTTTAGCAACAACAAGGAATTGATGAACTCGTAAAAAGCTATTTCATGCCGCTTCGTGGCCCGTACCTTGCGCCTGCGGCAAACTCAGTTTGTAAGAAAAACGGGTTAGAAGTAGAAATTTAGACGGCAAAGTAAAAAGCTTCAGTTTCAAGGCACGCAAATCCTGAGGAGAGAGACGTACTTATTGCTACGTCGCAATGACGAAGGATGCAGCGCAACACAGAAAATGGACTTTTTACGAAGCCGTCAGTATTATTTATGAAAATCAACTCTATTATATATAAATATATTTTCAAAGAGATGATCCCTCCTTTTGTCATCAGTCTTTTGTTTTTCAACTTTATTTTTCTGCTGACAAAGATACTTGATATTACAAATATGATCGTAAATTACAGGATCAGCCTGTTTGATGTTATGCTGCTGCTTATATATTCAATGCCGCATTTTCTCGAGTTTGTAATCCCCATGTCCACCATGATGACTGTTCTGCTGACCTTCTTCCGTCTGTCAAGCGACAACGAAATTGTTGCCCTTAAAGCCGGAGGCATGAGCATTTACGAACTTCTTCCCCCTGTACTTCTTTTCTGCCTTATAGGAGGTATTCTTACAGGTTTTATGACTATATATGGGCTGCCGTGGGGAAGATTGTCTTTCGAAAAATTAACATATGAAGTAGCTTCATCCAATGTCAATATTGGAATTAAAGAAAGAACTTTCAATGACAATTTTAAGGGTATTATGCTTTATACCAATAAGATTGATTTAAAGAATAAAACCCTATTAGATGTTTTTATTGAAGATCAAAGAACAAAAAACATTATCAGCACAGTTGTAGCGCCAAAAGGAGAAATGTTTAGCGAGCCTGACAAACTCCTTTTTCACCTGCGGCTGCATGATGGAACAATTAATCAGGTCAATATTGAGAACAAAACAGTTCATTCGATAAAGTTTGATACTTATAACATAAATCTTGATCTGAAAAAGTCCATCACGGGAAAAATGGTACAGAAAGATGAAAAAGAAATGAGTCTTACTGAGTTAAACAATTATTTAAAAAATAACGTAAATAAAGATGCAAAATATTTTGCTGCACTTATAGAATTTCACAGAAAATTCTCAATTCCTTTTGCCTGTTTTGCGCTCGGTCTTCTTGGCATTCCTTTGGGAGTACAGTCAAAATCTGCAAAACGTGCATTTGGCTTAGGGCTTGGCCTGATTTTCTTTCTGTTTTATTATTTGATGCTATCTGCAGGATGGGTTTTCGGAGAGGCTGGCTTCTATCCGCCGTTAATAGGAATGTGGATGCCGAATATTGTAATCGGAGGAATAGGGCTTTATCTATTTGTAAGAACTGCTAATGACCGTCCTGTAATGATAAACTATTTACCCTATATATTTAAAAAAATTAGCTTGCGGTTTAAAAGATAGTTTGTTCAAAAGCTGATATTTGAATTTATGTCTATTATCCATAAATACTTGACTGGAGAAATTTTCAAATGCCTGTTTTTTGTACTGGCTGTGGTCATAAGCATATATCTATCAGTTGATTTTTTTGAAAAGATTGACAACTTTATGGAAGCCGGGCTTCCTTTTTCAAAAATCTTTATCTTTCTTATCTTCAAAATTCCCTTCATAATCGCCCAGATAATACCTGTTTGTATTCTGCTGTCAGTTATAATTGTCTTTGGGCTGATGACTAAAAATAATGAGCTGATTGCTCTTAAAAGCAGTGGCATAACTGTCTATTATCTTTTAAAGCCAGTTCTTATAATTGGCCTCTTGCTCAGTTTACTGTTATTTTTCATTTCAGAGGCAGTAGTGCCATTAACTATGGGAAGGGCAAATGAAATATGGCTGAAAGAAGTAAAAAAAGAATCTGCCGTTATATCTAAGGAAAAAAATATCTGGATCAAGGGAAACCGTTTAATAACGCACATAACTTATTATAACCCGGTTGAAAAAGCTATTTTTGGAATAAGTATTAATGCTTTTGATGAAAATTTTAAGCTTGTAAGAAGGATTGATGCAAAAAAAGGCCTATTCAAAAACGGGAAATGGTTCTTATATGAAGTTATTGAGCAAAATTTTATAATAGAGAATCAAGTCCTACTTCATATGGAGAAAGAATGGTCTTTATATGAAGTTATTGAGCAAAATTTTAATAAAGAAAATGGTCAGCCCAGAATAAAATTATATAAAGAAAAACTTGAAAAGATAGATTTCCTTCCTGATGATTTACAGAGAATAATTAAAAAGTCTGAAGAGATGAACTTTAACGAACTTTTTAACTATATCAAGAAGGTTGAGGCTGAAGGATACGAGGCCACGATTTACAGGGTAGATTTTTATGCCAAGATTGCTTTTCCTTTTGTCTGTTTAATTATGTGCATAATAGGTGCTGGAATAGCTTTTAAAAGAAAAGTCAAGGAAGGTTTACCTGTTAACGTTGCATATGGTATAGGCATAGCGTTCCTTTACTGGATTCTTTACAGCTTGTGTGTATCGCTTGGTTATGGAGAAATGCTTCCCCCTCTGGTTGCTGCCTGGTCTGCAAACCTGATTTTCTCATGTTTTGGGATACTT
>JAJSZT010000042.1 GCA_030272815.1 Deltaproteobacteria bacterium | reverse complement strand
AAAGGGATTATGGAAAAGATGGAGAGTCGGTTAGAATAAAAAGGTGACAACCGTGGAAAAAATTAAGCCTCTGGTTTTGATTGTTGATGACAACTCAACCAATATTGATCTATTGGTAAATACATTAAAAAACGACTATCGGCTGGGTGTTGCCAAAAATGGACAGAAAGCGCTTGATTATACAGAAAAGTCTCTGCCGGATCTGATCCTCCTGGACATCATGATGCCCGGGATGAATGGATATGAGGTATGTACCAGACTGAAAGCAGCCACTCGAACAAAAGACATTCCAGTAATTTTCATTACTGCAATGACTGAAACAGCGCACAAAACCAGAGCGTTTGAAGCAGGCGCTCTGGACTACATTACCAAGCCTTTTCATACAGCAGAAGTAAAAGCAAGGGTTAGAACACATCTCTCTTTAAAAAAGGCGCGTGAGCATGAGATATATATCGCCTCCAAAATCCAGAGAACTCTTCTGCTTGGTCAACCGCCACGCGATATTAATGGAATACAGATAGCTCAGTTGACGATTCCTTCGCAAAAAGTCGATGGCGATTTCTATGACTTTTTTAAACTTAACAACCAGTGTTTTGACCTCGTGGTTGGAGATGTCATGGGCAAGGGGATTCCGGCAGCTTTGTTGGGAGCAGCCATAAAAAGTCATTTTTTGCGCGTTCTAAATGAACTGATTCGCTTGACTGACAAAAAAGAATTTCCCGATCCTGAAAAAATTATTTCATCAGTCCATTCCAGCATGATTGATCAACTGGAAGATTTAGAAACTTTTGTTACCTTATGTTATGCTCGATTCGATATGGCAAAATATCTGCTTAGTTTTGTTGATTGCGGCCATATGCGAACTATCCACTTTCATGCTGATTCAAACAGAAGCAGTCTGCTTCGGGGTGTGAACATGCCATTGGGCTTTCCTGAACAGGAACCTTTCAAGCAGACTTTGGTGTCTTTCAAACCAGGAGATCTCTTTGTCTTTTACTCGGACGGCCTGACAGAAGCCAAAAACCAGGATGGTGTTTTGTATGGCGAGAAACGTCTGGTCGATTTTGTGCAAAAAAACGCAATAATTGAGCCCAAAGAGCTTGTAAATATTGTCCGAAAAGATGTTGTTGCGTTTTCACAATCCGACATTTTTGATGATGACCTCACGTGCGTGTTGGTCGGTATTGAGAAAAAATCTACGAGTCAGGCTCTGTTAGATAAAGCAAAACTCGAAATCAAGAACGATCTGATAGAACTGGCACGAGTTCGAGCCTTTGTTCGGAATTTTTGTGAAGGCATCCCGGATCTTCCTCTTGATAACAACCGCATAAACTTGATCGAATTAGCTGTTACCGAAGTTACGACCAACATCATTAAACACGCATATGGTGAACATACTGGTGAACAAATTCAAATAAATGCCATGCTATTGGATGACAAAATTGTTCTTCAATTTTACGATTGGGGCAAAGAGTTTGATCCGAAGTCGGTTCCACTACCGGTATTTGACGGATCACAAAGCGGTGGATTCGGTCTTCATATCATTTCTCATACCGTAGATGAAGTGGTATACTCACGCGATGAGAAAGGGAGAAATTGCGCCTGCCTGAAAATTAAGCTAACCAGAGGGAATTAACATGAAATTAAGCACGGAAAAAATTGGCGATGTGACAGTTGTAACAGTGCTGACAGAAGTTCTGGATGCAAGCAATGCTGAAGAATTTAAAACAGCCACAGCCCCCATACTTGAAGAAAACAACAAGGTTGTGTTTGAAATGAGTCAAATAAAATTTATGGACAGTTCCGGATGCGGAACCCTGCTATCTTACCTCAGGCAGTTGAAGAGTTCAAATGGAAATCTCAAGCTGTGCAGAATACAAGAACCGGTCCGCATACTGTTTGAGCTTGTTCGAATTGATCGAATAATTGAAATCTTTGACACAAAAGAAGAGGCTGTAAAGTCTTTTTAGTTAATTCTAACAACTTGAGACCTTTGAAAAATGTTCAATTTTGTTCGAGTTCAAGGATGGCGAAGATTTTAACCGGAGGAATACATTGAGTATTTTGAGGATTAAAATCTGAGCCAGACGTAGAAATCGGGCAAAAGGGGACGTTTTTCAAAGGTCTCAACTTATGAACCATAATGATTAATTAATAACTGTTCTATCTTTTCTTCCAGCATTTCATATGAAAGATAGCGCCATCCAAGCATATAGTTCTTTTCAGCCATTTGAGACAATCGTTCCGGGTCATTTAAAAGTTCTTTAATTTCAGTTATAGTATTATTCGTTATATAGCTGTCAAAAGATATAAGATCAAAACCTTTTGGTTCAATATCAGCCACAAAAATTGAATATCTATTAATCACTATAGGTTTTCTGAAATAGATTGATTCGACAAATGCATTGCCGTAACCTTCATATACTGACGGATAAGTTATAAGATCCGCATGTTGATAAACATCCCATAATGTAAAGATTTTTCTGCCATTTTCGTCAAAACCTCTTTTAAAGCCTATCCTGTCCGAGATTATTTTAAGGTCAACATCTATTAGTTTTACGAATTCTTCTATCCGCATTAAATAATCTTGCCCTTCATCTTCGGCTTTGTGAGTTATCACAAGAGAAGCCTTAGGATAATCAAGCCTTTTTACAAGCTCTAATGATATTTCTATTCCTTTTCTTGAAACAACCCTTGTTGGTTGAAGGACAAGAAAAGTGTCATCATCAAGGCCGATTTCTTTTTTCAGGTTTCTGTTGAAATCATCTATTTCCGGAGGCAGTATTTTAAAATTGACAATATTTGGTATTAATGTCCAACTGGCTCCTGTAAAACTAGCAAGCTTATGTCCTGCAATTGAATTAATTACCACATGTTGAATTTTAGGATGAACAGGTGGAAACGCAGATCTTAAATAATCTGAAGCAACAGGGCTGTTAAATCTATCTCTTTCCCAGAAAAAATCATGATGGTGGGCAATTGTTGGAATTCCTGTTTCTATTATAAACTCAGTAATTGCAAGACCCAATGGAATATTTACTGGAATTGCCAAAGCATTTTGAACTATGAGAATTTCAAAACCAAACTTAGAATGATAATTTTTAATCTCCTCCTTTAGTTCTTCTTTTATTTGCTGAATTTTTCTGCTGATTTCAGAAGTTCGTTTTTTTTCAACAAATATAACTTTTTGTAATTTTAAAATTTCTTCATGTTTAAAATGAGCTTTAGGCACCAGGTAAGAAATTGAAGGATCTGTATCAAGCTCTCCTGCCATATAATACACGGAGCAACCCTTTGATGTAAGGACTTCCGCCCATTTCTTACTTTCAAGTGAAACTCCGTCCAACCCAGCAAATCTTGTAGAAATAAAACCAAATGAAGGTTTTTTTCGATCCCAGATACTCATATTTATTGCCCTTCTCTTTATTACAATTATTCAACGCACCTTTTACATGGCGCAAACCCCTCCCAGAAAGCATCCCATTTACTTGAAAAAAAGATTCTGTTTTTTAAGCCCGTTCTTTTTCCGAAAGTACATGTTTCAAGATGAAATCGTTTTGATTCTTTGTTGCTTAGGTACCTGTTCTTTTCTTCCTTCCAATTGTTCCATATTCCCTTTTTGGTTATCATAGCATCCCTTTGAGCCTTAAGCAATTTTCTATTATATCTTTTATTAGGATTCCGGTAAAGGAAATAGGCATATCCCTGTTTTATCATGACTTTGTTAACAAATGTACCATCTTCCAAAAATACATATGCAAGCAATCGTCCGTACTGGTCATGTTTTTCCTTATCAAACTCTAAACGCACTTTCTTTGATAACACCATATTTTTATTATAATTTTTAGCACTATATCCGCATGGCTCTGCTTTTTTGCCCTTATGATCTATTTCAGGAGCATTTATCCCTATGTATCGTACGCGCCTGTCATCCATAAGAACAATTGTATCACCATCATCGACCCATTTGACATTAAACCAGCTTTCAGCAAATGATTGACCAACAGCACAGATTAAAAGGATAAATAAACAACAGATATAATAAAGAACACTATACTTTTTCATTTAGTTGCCTCTTTCTTACGGTTTACAGGGCATAAAAGATGAACGTCCAACATCGAACATCGAACGTTGAACATCGAATGATGAAATCGCTTCGCTCCGCCAGTTTATAAATTGGCAGAATACCTTATTCAAAATTCGATGTTGGACGTTCGATGTTCGATGTTCATCTTTTTTCAGTCCCTCCTGGGCAAAAACAACTTAGCGCTTGCTTATGGGGTCAGTGGCCAGCCCACAATGTCGTGCTGCGCTTTCATCAAGCATTTTCGGCAGCCCTCCACGTTCAGAAGGAATAAATCCAAGAGACTTTTTCCATACTTCATCATCTTCCATACAAAAGTATATAAGCACATCAGGTGCTATACTCCTTATATAAGAAACTATTTTTTTATAAAGTTTAATACGAAGCGGCTTGAAATACCTCATCTTGCCGTCAAGACCTGTAATAAATTCTCCATATATAATTTTTGAATCAGGAAAGCGTTTCTTTATAATTGATTTTAAAGACGGCATAAAACGAAATGTGCCAAGACTTATCCAGACAATATTCTCTGAAGATACATGGGAAAAAAGCTGTTCAATTACTTTTCTGTAATCTTCTTCGCAGCCGTCATATATGATCATTGGATCAAAATGGAAGGCAAGAGGATATCCCCATTCCTCACACTTTGTCGCTGCTTTGAGTCTTGCAGCAAGTGATGTGGTACGAAATTCTTCATTCCCTATAACTTTAGTTGTATTGAGTGACCAGGCAACAATTGTTTTGCGATTATGCCGGAGAGATTTTAACTTTTCGATGGCTGTTGTTTTGGTTTTTAACTCCAAAACAGCATATGATTGCCTTGAGAACTTTGGAACAAGAAAAGCTGAGAGGTCGGTCCACATTTCCCAGATCATACTGTCTGTAAATTCTCCAGTACCGATTCTGGATATACTTTTTTCCGCAAATAGATTGTTCAGCTCAGCCTCAAGGTCATCCCTGTTTACAAAGTACTGAAGCACAGGCGGATGAAAGTAAGACTGCATTATACAGTATGAACAGTCCATAGTGCAGAATGTCCCTATATGTAGAATCTTATAATCACAGCATGTGTAATATCGAGTGCCGGGACATTTCCTGATGAAATCACCTTTATTTCTGGTCAGGAAAAGTATTTTTTTCCCTTCCTGGACAGGATCATCTGCACAGGAAACCGCATCATAGACTTCACGAGCATTATTTACAACTACGGCAGGAACTTTCAGGCGTGATAGAATTGAAGTAACTTGACTGGAATCAACAACATCCTTGTCTATGTATATCTGCTTTATTTTTTTATTCCCCTGGCAAATATTTCAAAATCGTCTTCAAGGGTTACTTTTAAATAGTCCTTATTGTTCTTAATAACTCTTTTGCTTTCTTCGCGAAGTACAGCACCGGAAAAAAGAGCCCACACTACTTCTGCAAGAACAACCGGTTTCTTATCTATAAAAACATTTTTCTTTATTCCCTCTTCAAATATATCAGCCATTTCCTTGATTGAATTATTTGACAATTCTTTTATGTCTGAAACTAGCTGAGGGGATAAATTGTTAAGGCTTTCACTTGATTGTAGATGAAACATGTTGATAAGTATTAAAGGATCAAATTCATAAACGTCATACATGGCTTCTTTTAATGCTTTTATTTTCTGTTCCGGCTCTAAATCCTTTTCACTGCTTACATGTTTTAATTTAATATTTAGATATTGTAGTATCCTGAGAGAAAGGGAGGCACATAGCTCATCTTTGTTTTTAAAATAAAGATAAAGGGTGCCTGGACTTAACTCAGCTTCATTGGCAATATCTTCCATTGTAGCCTTGTTAAAGCCCTTTAAGGAAAATACCCTTTTTGCGGCTATCATTATCTGCTGCCGCCTTCTTCCTTTCTCCCGTTCTTTCCTTTCCTGTATTCCCATAATTTCTGAATCCCATTTATTTCCTAAAAAGCCATATAATTGATATCCGACATTTAGTCAAGGGGAAATATTCATTTTCTAATCAAGACGTGATAACGACTAAACACGTCCCGCAAGTCCGCACACAGCTTGGGAAGCTCCCTTCTTTTACACCAATTGAGATAACAATGTCTTTACAGGAACAATGGTGGGTTGTTTTGTTGAAAAACAATCCGCGTCAACATAGTCTAATGAAAAAGACGCCTGAAAAGCATGAAGTGCATGAAGTGCATGGGGATAAACTGAAAGTCAAGACTATTTTACGGGGTATAGTAAATTGGTCAAGACTATTTTACGAAGTATCGTAAAACAGACTATATTTGACGAGTGGACTATGCTCCGCCGGGGCGCACTTTCGGCACTTTCGCAGAATCACCCTGAGAAATTGAAGAAATTAAACCAGCCTTATGCCTGTTTTTAAAATTTCTTTCACAAATGGATTCTGTAAATTAAAATCATCGGGCGAAAAAGGAATTACTTCTATTTCACTACTTATAGACAGCGTAATCTTTCTTATCTTGTCCTTGTCATCGATTCGATTGCCCCCGAATATATCAGAAACTAAAGCAATATCTATATCGCTCCATTCCTGATAATTCCCTATTGCATAACTACCAAAAAGTATCGCTTCTTTAATTGGAATATCATTGCGGTTTAACGCTTGAAGATAGTTGTCTATAGTACTCTTTATTTTAGCAGGGAGCTGAGCCATGTGTAACACTCCTTTATTTTTTTTACCCAAAAGTAGAGGGGGTTATAGAGGGGCTACGCTGGTCCCGGACTGGCAGTGTCACAAATATATTCAATAGCAGAGCATTGAAGTCCGGAATTAATAAAGCTTGGCAGAAAATGAGCCCATCTCTTCATTGTTTTTCTTCAACGATCGCCTTGTCATACTCTTGAAATATCTTGTACAAGTTATGTTGAGTTTCGATAGCAATTTCCGTTGGACAGCAGGAATGCGATGTCTGTGCGGCGTATCTGACAGCTTCCCCCACAGCTTCAGGAGCTATCATTTCCTTTGTTTGAACATAGGGAGTCGGTCCAGTCTTCCGTCCCAGCGGGGTGCTCACTAACGAGGGCAAGATGCTAGTAACCTTGACACCCAAATGTCGAGTGTCTTCCCACAAGCACTGCGCAAAACCTCTCAGCCCCATTTTCGTGAAGTAATACGAAGCTTCGCCAGCAGTTCCCACATTGGTCAAGCTGATGATAGAGTTGATGAAAATGACTGACGAAAGCAGACCGGATCGGCGACTCGCGACAAGATACGGCAGACATAACCTGGTCATGTCCATAGAGCCTTTCAAGTTCAAACAATACACTTCGTCCCATATTCTTGGGTCGGAGCTTACCACTGAGCATCGGCGATTGATCCCGGCGGAATTTACAAGTACCGAAATCCCCCCTAATTTGTGTATGCACTCAGAGACAGCCCCTTGAGCTGCTGTAGCATCTGTTATGTCGGCCGACAGAGGAAGGCACTCCGTGCCGGGAACCAAGCGCTCGATTTTGTCAGCCGCTTCCCTTAGAATAGCCACGTTTCGCGCGACAAGAGCTATTTTCTTAATCCCGCCCTTGGCTAGAGCGAAAGCAGCGGCCTCGCCAATCCCTCGACTTCCTCCGGTAACAATGGCTACATTTTCTTCAACCGATAATGTTGAGACTTGTTTAAGGGCGTCTTCGATGTGAGCCAACTCATGTTGCAACGCCTCTTTGTTTTGGAGAAAAAGCGGAAGTTGTGAGTCTATCACCATCTCAACCACACAACTCGTAGGTCTTCGACTCTCCTTTACTGCAAACGAAACGGACTGAGCTATATCCGAAGGCTTGAGCATTTCATCCTGGCTTAACCCGCACAGGTCTGAAAACTCTCTTCGAAATTGCGATCCTAACTCTGTGTTTGTTAAGCTCGGATAGATATTGGTAACACTTACTCCTCGCTCGCGCAAATCCTCAAAAATACCATATCCAAAACCCCGAAGCCCGTACTTGGTGCACGTATATGCAGACATCCCCGCGACGGGTCTCGTCTTGGAAATCAGGGAGCAGATCATGATAACGTGCCCTCCCCTCCTTGCAGACCCTTTAGATCCTGAGTTGATCAAATGAGGCGCCGCAAAATGAGACAAATGCATCGGCGTTAATAAATTCAAAGTCAGTTCCCTATCCCAAGTCTCCATCGACGCTGAAGAACACACATTCTGCACGTTCATTCCCGCGTTGTTGACTAATAAATCCAATCCCTTTAGCTGCTTTACACACTTTGCAACAATCCCAGGAATCTCTTCTAGAAGAGTTAGATCACAGGGAAGGATGAGGATGCGTATCTTGGGATTCGTCTTGTGGCACCTCCGAGCAGTCTGTTCGAGCTTTTCTCGACCTCTAGCCACCAAGCAAAGATCAAATCCATCCCCTGCCAATTGCACCGAGATAGCTCTTCCAATTCCCCGACTCGCTCCGGTTACTAAAGCCACTTCATTGAGCCTCTTCTGCATTTTCAACCTTTCGGAAGTCCAAGCTCGTCCGGTCGTGCTTTCGTCATGCTTTCGGGACGGTCATGCTTTCGGGACGTCCATAAATAAGTAAATGGCGTCTCATATCAAAGGAGGTGCATCGCTGGTAATGAAAGTAACTTGTGCAAATTTTTTCCAAATCTACTTCAAGATTTTTCTTCATTTTTTTCGTCTGTTTCACCAACCCCAACCAATATACGAGTAAGTATGGCAGAATTAATATACAATCCGACAGCGGCCAGGCGTTCAATAAAAGGCTTGGCAAGGGTGATCAAGCCTTTTCGTTTAGCCAAAACAACTAGCCCCAGAGTGCCGATCAAAGGGATCTCAAAAAGCTCAGCGCATTTACGCGCCTGCAAATCATCTAACACAACTCCTGTGCGAGGTTTTTCCAATGCCAATGTCAAAACCTCGCTTTCGCCCTGACCAAGATCCCAAGCGGCTATTGAAGGATGAATGTTTGAAACAGTTTTCCGCACAACCTCAGAATTAGATGCAAGACCGGACAAATAAGGATCAATCGGTCTTTTGGCCTGAACTTCATGGATAACTCCATCAGGTATTATCCACGTCTTGGCTAATGGACTTATTGTTTTCAAGAGATCGGCTTTCCCGAGCAGTATTATGGGAGAGGCATTGATAACCAGGTTTTTATTCATAACCAGCCTCTTTAAGGACTTCTTCCGCCGTATACTGAAAAGGTGAGACTCGAAATTTTAATAACGACATGAGAAAATCCTCACGGCACAATCCGGCTATTTCAGCAGCCTTTTCCTGGGATACAACTCCCATCTCGTACCATTTGACCGCCGCAGTCAGCCGTATGTCCTTTGCAAATTCAGCCGGCGTCTTTTTAAGCGCTGAAAATGCTCCTAAAGGCAATGTTATGTTTATTGTTCTGGTATTCATATTTTTTCTATCCTTTCAAATTTTATCTACTAAGGACAAGAACGAGGGATCGTCCATCGCTTTATAAGTTTTTTTGATTTGGTCAATTAGTTATACATAAGGACATAAGTTTTTGCGCATAACGGGATCACAATAAACACACAAACACCAATCACTGGCGAGTATGCGCAGTTATTTATGACCGTATGTAAATGGTTGACATCCTATAATCATTCTGTCAAGCATAAAAAGTGCGTTTTTAATAAACAAGTCAAATTACCACCCCCGAGAACTGTTCTTCCGAACCTGAAACCTTCCCTTAAAAAAATCTCCTTGCGCTTACCTAAATTGATGATCGAAGAACTTAAGGTATTGGCCAATAAACGTGACATCCCATATCAATCGCTAATGAAAATGTTTTTAGTTGAGCGTATCGACCAGGAGTTGAAGTCAGCAAGCCGTTGATAAGGAAGAGACTGTGGTGTCACCGGTATACATTCCCAGCTCCCTGGTCAGGAGTTATCACATATCGTGGTGAGGCCATAAGGATTATCTCTGTACGCCTGGCGAGAGATGAGGAGATTGAAATATATGAAAGCTAAAGACTTTGACAAAAAGTTTGATGAGGGAAAAAGCGTTATAAAGCACCTGGATCTTTCAAAAGCCAGACGACCTGAACAGGAGCAAAAAAGAGTAATGTTGATTTCCCGCTCTGGATGATTCATTCTCTGGATAAAGAGGCCAAGCGACTCGGTGTTTCCCCGACAGTCAATTATCAAAATCTGGCTTGCAGAGAGATTACACCAAGCCTCAGCCTGATATCCGCCGCCGCCCGTACCGAAAAATCACCCAGCTATTCAAGTGTCAATAGTAATGTTACACGAATCAAGAAGTTCAGGTATTATTATATTCACATCCTCAGGTTTTTCATATTCTATAACTTTAAAATGCGGCAATTCCTGTTCTGTAATGCCCTTAATCATTGATGACAGTTTGTTGGGCCAGTAATTTTTCTGATAAAGTGCCAGAACAGGAATTTGTTTTAAACCGATACGGGAGCGCAAATATGCATGGGCAATCTCAATACCTGTTCCAAGGCTAGGAGTTGACACTTCAAATATTGCTGCATCAATATCACTTTCCAATAACTCAATCATTTTTTTGCGAACAAAAACAGTTCTCTCCTCACCTACGGGAGGAAGTGAACCTATAAAGTTTTCCAGCAAATTAGCTGTTTCATAAAAACTTTCACCTGTAGTGTGCTCACTTATAACCCGATAGCCATTGTTTTTTATTGCATTAATTATAGCTCTATGAATATGAGCTCGTTCTTTTCTATCATGAGCGCCCTGAATTGCCGCGCCATAAAATACTTTCATTATAATTTCCTTTTTTACATTTATAGTGGTTCTCAAAAAATATGTTCCGTTTGTTCATTCTGATAAACCTCAATCAACATTCGCTTATTGAAAAATGATAACTTATAACTTATTAATGATCTCTTAAAAAGGCTTATTTTTGAAGGCTTCGGTGTCACATGACACCATTAGCCCCACTATGTATTAACGTCTCTCTTAATATTTTTGTATTGACATTATCTCGTAATGAGATAATAAAAAATTATGCATGTGATAACGAAAAAACGACTTGAACAATTTGCAAAAATACATCCCAATTGTCGTAATGCATTAGAAACATGGTATCGAATCGTAAAAAACAATAATTTCAACTCATTTGCTGAACTAAAAAACTATTTTCCCAGCGCTGATATGGTCGGTAAATTTACTATGTTTGATATAGGCGGAAACAAAGTGCGTTTGATTGCATCAATACATTTCAATCGCCGAAAAATATACATTCGACATGTTTTAACGCACAAAGAATATGATAAAGGCAAATGGAAGGAATAATTTATGGAAACTTATAATTTGGAAAAAATTTCCAATCAGTGGCGATCATTAGCGCCTCTACTTTCTGTTCCTCAAACAAAAACTGAATACGATAATTTAGTAAATTTATTAGATCACTTGATTGATGCGGTTGGAAATAATGAAAGCCATCCGTTAGCTTCCCTTATGGATACTATCGGCACCTTAATTGAATCTTACGAAGATGAACATTATCCATTTTCACAAGGTAATCCATTAGAAGCTCTAAAATACCTGATGGAAGTAAATGGTTTGACACAAAGTGATCTCCCGGAAGTGGGCAGTCAGGGAGTTGTATCTGAGGTTATTTCAGGGAAACGTGGTTTAAATGTTCGCCAAATTCGTACACTAAGTAAGCGATTTAACGTATCACCATCAACGTTTTTCTAATTTTGGCGGTACAACGCCATACACTCAGACGAGCAGGGTCCTAGCTTTGAAGCTTTATCATGATTTTGTGTTTAACTGCTATTAATAATCTCATAGCAACCCGTAGAATTGCCGAAATCACTCGGAGACTTAATCCAAATATGAAAAAAAAGATTCCAAAATTCAAATCTGAGGATAAAGAACGTGAGTTTTGGGCAACCGCTGATTCAACCGAATATATTGATTGGGAAAAAAGCCAAGAAAACTGTTCTTCCAAACCTGAAACCTTCCCTTAAAAAAATCTCCTTGCGCTTACCTGAATTGATGATCGAAGAACTTAAGGTATTGGCCAATAAACGTGACATCCCATATCAATCGCTAATGAAAATGTTTTTAGCTGAGCGGAAGGCAAAAGGGGACGGGGTTGTAGAAATTCTGCGGTTCACCTGATCCCTGATCCCCTATGCCTGACACCTGTTTTTTGAAATTGGGATTTTGCAGGATTTCCTCAAGAGTATCCGCGTGAGCCTGAAGATCTTTCAGGTTATTGAAGTATAATTTTATAATAAATGTATTGCCCTCAAAATTTTTTGGAGGAATCAGTTTCATATTGTTTCCGAGCTTTAATTCTTTAACAAGTTCTTTAAATTTCTCTTCAGCACGAGTGATTGAGGGGTAACGTCTCTTTTTTAAATAAAATCTTAATTTTTCGGTTTTTTTAGTTCGATCAAACTCATCATTTTGCAGAATTTCCTGGAAATCGCTTTCTTGAACAACTTTCATAACTGGAATGTTCTCGCGAAGAGAAATTTCATTAATCAGTGTTATTAGTTCTTTTTGCTTGTTCAGCCCCAGTTTAAGGTCATTGAAAATTTCGGCAAAAGTAATTCCGGCATCTTTTTCAAATCTACCGAGTTCCACCGCCATTGAAAGAGAAATAATGTTGGATAGTACGCAGTTTTGAATGGGCGATGGAAGATGATAGATATTTATTATTTTCTTTATAAGAGATGGATTACGCGGCAAACCAAGTGATGACGCTGCGTCAGCGAGACTTGTAATATCTTTAAAAAAGCCGGAAAGCATGAAGAGTGCTCTGGACTGTTCAATCAGGTTGAGCGGCCTTTGGAATGAATTGTCTGTTATTGCAAATTTAAGGCAGTCAAGCTCATTAGCGTTTGAGCCCGGAATTTTTGCCTCAATATTCAACAAACCAAGTATCCGGCATGCCGCAATTCGGCGGAAACCGCATATGATGGTATACTTTGACTTTTTTTTTATTAATATCGGGGGATTTATCAAACCCACATTCTTAATAGAATCTAAAAGATCATCTATGCCTGTCTCTGTTGTAATTCGAAAGGTTTGATCCTTTGAATCTATAAGTGACAGTGGAACCTGATTGTTTTCAAAGTCCATAACTTTTCCCGGTAATCAGGTTTAATGCATCAAGATATTTTTCACGTGTATTTTTGACTACTTCTTTTGGAAGAAAAGGAGCTGGTGGTAATTTGTCCCAGTTGATTGAAATAAGATAATCTCTTAAATATTGTTTGTCGTAACTCTTTTGCGACTGACCAGGACTGTAAGACTCTTTGGGCCAGAACCTGGATGAATCAGGGGTCAGTATTTCATCTATAAGAATAATATTATTTTCAAAAATGCCAAATTCAAATTTTGTATCCGCAATTATTATGCCCTTTTTATCAGCCAGTTCAGCCCCTTTTTTATAAATTGAAAGACTTATCTCTTTTACCTTTTCTGCGAGGCTTCTGCCTACTATTTTTACAGCTTCTTCAAAATTAATGTTTACATCATGAATACCAACCTCTTCCTTTGTTGAAGGTGTAAAAACAGGTTCAGGGAGCTTTTCAGATTCTTGTAAACCATCAGGCAGTTTTATACCGCAGACAATCCCTGATTCCTGATAGGATTTCCAGCCCGACCCGGATATATAACCCCTTACAACGCATTCAATAGGAAGGGGTTTGGCTTTTTTTACAAGCATGCTCCTATCGCGAAGCATTTCTGCGTAAGGTTTGCAGATCTCAGGATAGTCGTCAACATTACTGGAAATAATATGATTAGATATAACAGGCTTCATTACATCAAACCAGAACAGGGAAATCTGTGTAAGAATTTTTCCTTTTTCCGGCACTGGATCAGGCATTATCACATCAAATGCTGAGATTCGATCAGTGGCGACCATTAAGAGAGTTTCGCCAAGATCGTACATATCTCTTACCTTTCCTCGTTTTAGTAAATTTAATTTTGGAAAATCAGTTTCAAATACGATTTGTTCCATGGTGTTTGTCCTTTCTGTAACTATAAAAAACGTAATAATTCACCGCAGAGGCGCAGAGAACGCAGAGTTTATCTTTATTTTGCTTTCCGATGAGGGGGCGGAAAGCAAACGGCAAAGGAAAAATCATCTTACTCTGCGTCCTCCGCGGCTCTGCGGTGAATATAGCCCACTTTAAACATGCATGGCCTTCAGCCTAACTGCACAGCTCAAAAAGTTTCCAGACTAATATCCATGATTTTATAATTATTGTCAATAATGGAGAATTTATGGATTCGTTAACCTTCACTAATCCAGAACCTTGAACCTCTGAACCCGTGAACAGTTACCTAAATGTATTGACAAAATGAAAGCTAACAACTAACAACTAACAGCTATCGGCTAACAACTAACAGCTCGTCCGAAGGGCGTTAAGGAGAATTATATGGATAAGAAAGTAACCGTGGTCGGAGCAGGCCATGTAGGAGCTACTACAGCGCAGCGTCTGGCTGAAAAAGAACTATGTGATGTTGTATTGATTGATATTATTGAAGGTGTGCCTCAGGGAAAAGCTCTTGACCTTGCGGAGGCGGCGCCGATTGAAAAACATGATGCCAGTCTTATTGGCAGCAATAATTATGAGGCTTCAGAAAAGTCCGATGTTGTTATCATTACAGCAGGTATAGCAAGAAAGCCCGGAATGAGTCGTGATGATCTTTTAAGCACCAATGCAAAG
Source organism: Deltaproteobacteria bacterium (assembly GCA_030272815.1). Lineage (GTDB taxonomy): Bacteria > Desulfobacterota > Desulfobacteria > Desulfobacterales > ETH-SRB1 > B13-G4. The sequence goes on along the minus strand of JAJSZT010000042.1, from coordinate 17,809 downwards.
ATTATGAAAAGCGTCACCGAACAGATAGCACGATTTTCCCCTGATGCTGTCCTTATTATTGTCAGCAACCCTCTTGATGCTATGTGTCATGTTGCTTATAAGGCAAGCAATTTCCCCAGGAATAGAGTAATCGGTATGGCCGGAGTATTAGACTCGGCCAGGTTCAGGGCTTTTATATCAATGGAACTTAATGTCTCTGTTGAAAATACGCACGCATTTGTTTTAGGCGGACATGGCGATACAATGGTACCCTTGCCGCGCTATTCAACTGTTGCTGGAATACCTGTTACTGAATTGATTTCAAAGGAGAGAATTGATGCTCTAATTGAAAGAACCAGGAAGGGCGGGGCTGAAATTGTAGGGCTTTTAAAAACAGGAAGCGCCTACTATGCTCCGGCATCTGCGGCTGTAGAAATGGCTGAAGCTGTTCTTAAGGACAAAAAGAAGATTCTTCCATGTGCAGCATATCTTGAAGGCGAGTATGGAATAAACGATCTTTTTATAGGGGTTCCTGTAAAATTAGGCTCAAACGGCATAGAAGAAATTATACAGATTACACTTACTGACGAGGAGAGCGCAGCTCTACGAAAATCGGCTGATGCAGTTCAGGAACTTGTATTGAAAATTAATTAAATATTGAATATCGAACAAGGAATGTCGAATTATGAAGTTTAATAAGGTTTTCCATTACTTCGATATTCATTATTCCTTGTTCGAAATTCTGCGGTTCAAAACAAAATTTGCGTGGCGTATTGAACAGGAAGAATTTGCAAGCACATTGCCTGGTTCCCATGCTCCAGCGTGGGAACCCATATGGTATGCATTCCCACGCTGGAGCATGGGAACGAGAAATAAAAAACCTCAGTGTGCTCTGTGAGCTCTGTGGTAAAATTATTTCTGCAATAGCCCAACATAAGTCTGTTCAGCCGGCAAGAACTGATTTTACAGCTCTTGCGACATCATAATTTATTCCCGGCAGAGATACAAGTTCTTCAAGTGTTGCCTTACGTATATTATCAATACTTCCGAAATGTTTAAGAAGTGTTTCTTTCCTTTTTTTGCCTATACCGGAAACAGTATCAAGGACAGAATGTATAGATTTCTTGTCTCTACGTTTACGATGAAAAGAAATCGCAAAGCGGTGAGCCTCATCCCTTATTTTTTGTAAAAATAGAAGGAGATCCCCTTCCCTGCCGAAGTTAACAGGGTTTGCCCTGCCCGGCTGATAAACCTTATCGTTTGTCTCTCCCCTGGTTACATCTTTTTTTGCTATACCTATTATTTCAAAGTTTTTTTCAAGTTTAAATTTTTTTATAATTGATAAAGCAATATTCAGATGCCCCTTGCCACCATCTACTACAAGCAGATCAGGATAAGGCTTTGATTTTTCCCCTTTGCCATATCGTCTGGCAAGTATTTCAGCCATGTATGCATAGTCGTTTTGTTTATCAACTGTTTTTATTTTGTATTTACGATATAAGGACTTATTGGGTTTGCCGTTTTCAAAAACTACCATACCTGCCACAGGCTCTGTCCCGGATATATTGGAGTTGTCAAAGCATTCTATACGTTCCGGCATTTTGTCCATTCTGAGCCTTTTTTGAAGTCTGACGGAAATGTCAATTGCAGCATCAGTAGAAGCTGTCAGATCTTTTAGACTGTTTTGTGCATTATGTGCCGCCATCTTAACAAGTTGGGCCTTTTCCCCTCTTCTGGGATACAGGATCCTGACTTTCTTTTGATTTATGGCAGTTAACAACTCTTCAAGCACGCAAGTATCTTCTAAGTGGATCGGGACAAGGATCTCTTGGGGAATAAAATGTGTTTTTTCATAATACTGCCTGATAAATGCACTAACCATTTCTGCTTTTGTTGACATGGTTTTTGTAAAACTGAAACGCATTTTCCCCAAAAGATATCCGCCACGGACGAAAAGCAGAGCTATGAGTGAAATTTCAGGGGAATCAGCAATGGCAATTACATCTCTGTCTTTAAAGTCAGTAGTTACTGCAACCTGTTTTTCAAGAATTTTTTCAAGTGCAAAAATCTTGTCTCTGAGCACAGCAGCTCTTTCATAGTCCTGATCTCTAGCTGCAGATGTCATCTGTTTTTTTATTTTTTTAATAAGCTCAGGAGTCCTCCCTTTTAAAAACAGAACAACTTCTTTAACAATTTCATTATAAGTTTTGTCATCAACATCCAGACAGCATGGCGCGAGGCATGTGTCTATTTGATAGTTAAGGCATGGACGTGACCTTTCTTTAAATTTTTTTGTTTTACATTTGCGAAGTTTGAATGTCTTGTGGATTATTTTTAAAGTCTGTCGAACAGCCTGGGAAGATGAAAAAGGGCCGAAGTACTGCGCGCCGTTTTTTTCAATTTTTCTAACAATATTCAGGCCTGGATACTGACTTTTTATATCCAGACGCAACGAAGGATATCTTTTGTCATCCTTCAGAATCACGTTATACCTTGGCCTGTATTGTTTGATAAGATTCGATTCGAGGATCAGCGCCTCTTTTTCGGTCCTTGTTATAATTGTATCAAAACTTGAAACTTTTTTAACCAGAACCCTTGTTTTCAAATCTATCTGTCTGGATTCTTTCTGGCCGGATTCTTTGAAATATGAGGAAAGCCTTTTTTTAAGGTTTTTGGCCTTGCCCACATAGATAACTTTTCCTTCAGCATCCTTCATAAGATAGACACCAGGATCATTGGGCGTGCCGGATAATTTATCGTTCAAACTTGTTGGCATGGTTAGTTAAGTGCCTAAAGTGAGCTAAAATGCCTAAAGTGCCTAAAGTTAAGGTGTCGCTTCGCTCCATTAATTCATATAAAATTGACAGAATTCCACAACTTTAGGCACTTTAATATACTTTAGGCATTTTAGGCACTTTTTTAATAGAGCATTATTTTTTTAAGCGCTTTAATCTGGTCTCTCAGCTCTGCGGCTTTTTCAAATGCAAGTTCTCTTGCCGCCTGATTCATTTCATCTTCCATGGCTTTTATAATATCATTCAGGCTATCAGCAGATTCATACTCTGCAAGTGTTTCTGATACATTATCAACCTGTTCATGATCGGTCTCATAAACAGTCTCAAATATAGATGCTATATTCTTTTTTATTGTTGTCGGGATAATATCGTATTTTTGATTGTAATCCTGTTGTATTTCCCTGCGCCTGTTTGTTTCGTCTATTGCCTGTTTCATTGATTTTGTAACATGGTCGGCATACATTATTACCATACCGCCGACATTTCTGGAAGCACGTCCACATGTCTGAACAAGTGATCTGGCTGAACGTAAAAATCCTTCTTTATCAGCATCCAGTATTGCCACAAGTGAAACCTCGGGTATGTCCAGGCCCTCACGCAACAGATTTATTCCAACAAGCACCTGAAACTCGCCCATTCTGAGATCCCTTATGATTTCCATTCTTTCTATTGTATTGATGTCAGCATGAAGATAACGTACTTTAATTCCCAGATCAGCATAGTATTCGGTAAGATTTTCCGCCATACGTTTCGTAAGGGTAGTTACCAGTACTCTCTCATTCAACTTATCGCGCTTAATAATTTCATCATAAAGATTATCAACCTGATTCTCTGCTTTCCGCACATCAATTGCAGGATCAATAAGACCTGTGGGTCTTACAATCTGCTCGACAAGAGCATGCTTTCCTTTTTTGAGTTCATATTCGGCAGGAGTTGCTGAAAGATAAATCGCCTGGGATATTTTTGTCTCAAATTCTTCAAACTTTAGAGGACGGTTATCCAGAGCTGACGGCAGCCTGAATCCATACTCGATAAGTGTTTCCTTGCGAGACCTGTCACCCGCGTACATAGCTCGAACCTGTGGGACAGCGATATGGCTTTCGTCAATGCATACAAGAAAATCATCCGGGAAATAATCTAAAAGCGTGGGCGGAGGTTCTCCCTGCTTTCTTCCCGTAAAATGTCTCGAATAATTTTCAATTCCATTGCAGTATCCAAGTTCCTGCATCATTTCAAGATCGAAATTGGTTCTTTCTTCTATCCGCTGTGCTTCTATCAGCTTGTTTTCATGCCTGAAATATTCAATTCTGTCTTTAAGTTCCACGATGATCGATCTGGTTGCTCTTTTTAAAATATTTTTTTTACTGACATAATGGCTTGCCGGATAGATAGATATATTTTTAATGCAATTAATCACATTACCTTTTAACGAATCAATTTCTGATATGTTTTCGATCTGATCCCCGAAAAAATCTATCCTTACTGCTAAATCATCTTCATAAGATGGAAAAATTTCCACCCTATCACCTCTTACCCTGAATACTCCCCTGTGGAAGTCAAGATCATTACGGTCATAATGAATGGCAACAAGATCTGAAATAAGTTTATCGCGGGATAGTTCAGTACCGGTTTCAAGATTAATACTCATTGCAAGATATTCTTCAGGAGCGCCAAGTCCAAATATGCAGGATACACTTGCCACCACAATAACATCCCGTCGTGAAAGAACAGATCTTGTCGCGGAATGGCGAAGTTTATCAATCATTTCGTTTACTGAGGAGTCTTTTTGTATATAGGTATCGCTGGCAGGGATATATGCTTCAGGCTGGTAGTAGTCATAGTAACTTACAAAATATTCAACAGCATTTTCCGGGAACAGTTCCTTGAACTCGCTGTACAGTTGTGCAGCCAGTGTTTTGTTTGGGGCTATGACTATGGTTGGTTTTTCAACTTTTGCAATAACGTGAGCAGTTGTAAATGTCTTACCGGATCCTGTAACACCCAGAAGAACCTGGTGCTTTTTTCCGGATAAAACACCTTCACTCAAGGCTTTTATTGCATCAGGCTGATCCCCCTTTGGGGTAAAATTTAATGTCAGCTTAAAGGAAGACATAAAGATTGATTGGATAATATATAAAAGATGAACGTCCAACATTGAACATCGAACGTCGAATAATGATGTCGCTCCGCTCTTTAAATTATTTTAAAATCGAATAAAAAACCAATGCCGAACCCTGACTATTTTCGCTTCTTCATCTTTTCCCATTAAACATTCGATGTTGGACGTTCGATGTTCGATGTTCATTTACCTTCCTTCGACATTCGACATTCCTTATTCGAAATTCTGCGGTTCACCTGATCCCTGGCACCTGATCCCCGACCCCTGCTTTTACCCTGTTTTCACCTTCCAAACCGTACCCTCCGGCCGGTCTTCAATAATTATGTTCATCTTTGCGAGCTCTTTTCTGATCTGATCTGCCTTTTCCCAGTTTTTTGCCTTTCTGGCATCTGTTCGATCTTTAATCATTTTTTCAATAAGAGCAGGATCGATCGATCTCTTTTCAAGGCCACTAGATCTTTTTTTATCAAAATAGATTTTGGGTGATTCATAAAGAATGCCTAATATGCCGCCGATTTTCAGGATATCTGATTTACATAAAATTATATCTTTTATTGCGTCTTGAGATAATCCTTCTTTATTTTCATCTATCAGGCGATTTATATTTCGAACAGCGTCAAAAAGTACACCAATGCCTCGGGCAGTATTGAAATCGTCATCCATTGCCTCGCAAAACTGCTTGTAATAATTACCAGGCTCAAGATTATTTATTCCTGAAAGTTCTTTCTTTTCTTCAACGCGCTCAAGCAGAGCATAAATCTTGCCAAGGCCGGCACTTGCCTCATCCATTGCTTTATCTGTAAAATCAATGGGGCTTCTGTAGTGACTGGAGAGGAGAAACAGTCTTACAGCCTCAGGATAGTAAGATTTTAATATATCCTTTATCGTCAAAAAGTTGCCAAGTGATTTTGACATTTTTTCCTGGTTTATATTTACAAAGCCGTTGTGAATCCAGAATCTGGCAAAAGGCTTGCCAAATGCCCCTTCTGACTGCGCAATTTCATTTTCGTGATGCGGGAAAATAAGATCTTTTCCTCCGCCATGAATATCAAATGTTTTACCCAGATATTCGGTGCTCATTGCCGAACATTCAATATGCCATCCCGGCCTCCCCTTACCCCACGGGCTGTCCCACGCAGGCTCTCCAGGCTTGGCTGATTTCCATAAAGCAAAATCAAAAGGGTTGCGTTTTCTTTCGTCCACATCAACTCTGGCGCCGGCTTCCATATCTTCAAGCTTACGTCCGGAAAGTTTGCCATAATCTTTAAATGATTCTATTGCAAAAAATATATCTCCGTCGATCTGATATGCCAGGCTTTTATCTATAAGTATTTCAATAACTTTTATAATCTGAGCAATATGTTCCGTGGCCCTTGGTTCGATTGTGGGTCTTTCAACATTCAGAGCATCCATGTCCTCATAAAATTCATTTATGTATTTTTCAGCAAGTGCTTTAGAATCAATACCTAGCTGATTTGCACGATTTATTATTTTATCATCAATATCAGTAAAGTTTCTAACATAAGTTACTTCAAAACCGCTTGCTTTTAAATATCTTGCAATCACGTCAAATGTTAATATAGACCTTGCATGTCCGATATGACATGAATCATAAACAGTCGGACCACAAACATACATGCCCACCCTGCCCTGTTTCACAGGTTCAAAAATTTCTTTTTTTCTATTTAATGTATTATATATGCGAATTGCCATATGACTCCTGAACCCACATAAGCGCTAACTTAAAAATTAATTATTAACAATTGATTATTGATAACTACTAAGGTTATCAGGTTCACGGTTGGTTGCCTTGAGTCTCAGCATAATTAGGCGCAGAAGAAATTCCGCAATCAATAACTAATAACTAATAATCAATAACTAATAATCAATAACTAATGGTGAATAATCGATATTCAATAACAGCATTGTACCTGATCTCTAATCCCTGATCCCCGACCCCTGCCTTTGCCTTTAATCCCCTGATATCAGAACTATACACATAGCCCCGATTCCCTCCCCTTCTCCAATCATACCAAGGCCTTCAGTTGTGGTGGCTTTGATATTGATGCGGGCAGGTTCAACTTCTATTGCCTGAGCGATGTTTTTTTTCATGGCTTCTTTAAAAGGAGCAATCTTTGGTTCCTGTGCAAAAATCGTAGAATCCATGTTATTTATTTTAAAGCCTTTTCCACTGATTATTTCGCAGGTTTTTACAAGAAGTTTTATACTGTGAATGTCTTTGAATGCAGGATCTGTATCCGGGAAATGTTGACCAATATCACCTAAACCGGCTGCGCCTAAAAGGGCATCACATAAGGCATGGACAAGCACATCTGCATCTGAATGGCCTAACAAACCCTTTTCAAAGGGGATAATGACCCCTCCAAGAACCAGCTTTCGACCATGAACAAGTTTGTGTACATCATATCCAATACCTATTCGCATGTTATTTGTGCTGCTTTCTCTCATTAATCAACCTAACTATAATTCTATCAGCCTGATTTAGACGAGCGGCAATTACCGCGAATAAATGTTTGGCAACATCAGGATATTTTTCAATTATTTCATAGATCTTATCCCCGGGGAATCGCTTTATTACCGATCTGCCTTTTGATATAATACTTGCAGATCTAGGTTCTCCGGTTATAGCTGACATTTCTCCAAAATATTCACCGGGCTGCAAAATTTCAGCTATTTTTTTACCTCCCTTAACAACAATTAAAGCACCGTGTATAAGCTTGAAGAAATCTATATCTTTATTGCCTTCACGAATAATCACATCTTTATCTTCGTATTTTTCTACATCAGGATTCACAAGATATGCGGGCAGAGCCTCTTTGGTTATAATTGTTCGTTTTAGAGTTTCCTCAACAGAGATTATTCCCTCTCTAATTTTAGTAAGGCCAGCTTCCCTCAAAGTATTCATACCTTCCTGTATGGCGGTTTTCCTAAGTTGATCCTCAGGAACGTTGGCATTTATTGCCTTAGCAACTTCATCAGTTACTTCCATCAGCTCATATAAGCCGACTCTGCCTTTATAGCCGGTTCCCATGCATGTTGGGCAGCCCTTTGCTCCATAAATTTTTAAATCTGGAATTTCCTCTTTGGAAAATCCCATACTCTCTAATTCATCGGGTTTATGATGATTTACCAATGTCTTACAATTTTGACAAAGTTTTCTGGCCAGTCGCTGTGATAATACCATGGTTACAGCCGAAGATAACATGTAAGATGGTATGCCGATGTCTACAAGACGTCCTATGGTTGAAGGGCAGTCATTTGTATGAAGGGTGCTGAAAACCAGATGTCCGGTCATAGCTGCTTTTATAGCGATTTCTGCTGTTTCCAGATCACGGATTTCGCCTACCATTATTATATCCGGATCCTGTCTCAAAAATGATCTAAGAGCAGCGGCAAAGGTCATTCCAACTTCATCTTTAACATGTACCTGGTTTATTCCTCTGAAGTTGAATTCAACTGGATCTTCGGCAGTGAGTATTTTTGTGTCTTCTGTATTAAGTTTGTTAAGAACAGAATACAGTGTGGTTGTTTTACCGCTGCCTGTCGGGCCGGTTACAAGAAGAAGGCCATATGGTCTTGAAATACATTTGTTAAGCGTTTCCAGGGTTTTTATCTCAAATCCCATCTTGGTTAGATCCACATTAAGTGAACTCTGATCAAGAATACGCATGACAACGCTTTCACCAAAAAGAGTCGGCAGAGTTGAGACCCTCAGATCAACTGTCTTTCTTTTGCCGAGACGCATCTTGATTCTGCCGTCCTGTGGCACACGACGTTCGGCAATATCCAAACCAGATAGAATTTTCAACCTTGAGGTTAAGGCATTCTTAATACTAAGAGGCAGGTTCATGGATTTGTAGAGAGACCCGTCCAATCTATATCTAACCTGCAATGCCTTATCAAAAGGCTCAATATGTATATCACTGACACCGTCGTTTATGGCTCTTATAAGAATACCGTTAACGAGTTTGATTATAGGAGCATCGGAAGCAAGATATTGATCCATGCCGGCATCTTCTTCCTCCTGAATGCTCTGCATCTCAATTTCACCTGCTGCTTCTGAGACCAGAGAACCAAAATCATCAACAACGGTAAGCTGGACAGTTTCTTCTTCTTCTTCTTCTTCTTTTAATCCATATTTATTATATTCTTCATCACTTATCTTGTAATATTTTCTGTAAGCTTCGACTATATCCTGTTCAGAAGACACACTGACCTTTAAACCCCGCTGGATCTCTTTTTGCAAATTTTCAATAGCGGTCGTATCAGTAGGCTCCGACATAGTGACTACAAAATTTTCCCCTTCGAACTTTAAAGGAAAAACCATATATTTTTTAGCGACTTCGTAAGATATAATCTTGAGAGCCTCTGGATCCGGAGAACTTTTTGATATTATTACAGCGGGGTAATTATAAATGCGGCTCAGTACATTTACTATGCTTTCTTCATCTATGTAGCCAAGTTTGATGAGTATGCTGCCCAGCCTTAGCGGATTTGTTTTCTGATAGTTTAGTGCATTCTTTAACTGAGCACTTGTAATATATCCCTCTTTGCTCAAAAGCTCGCCTATCCTGGCTTTGCCGGCTCCTGACTGATCTCTTATGGTAGCTTTCAGGCTGGTTTTTTGCGAAGAAACCGGGTTTTTATTCATTTATTGCACCTAGTCAGGTTGTCAGGTTCACGGTTCACAGTTGGTTGCCTTGATCTCATTTATTTTATTGCCGACCCCCCTGAAGCTTTGTCCTGTATTTCACCTCAGTGAACTTTTACAAAAGCATCAATTATAAGCTTCGTATCCATTCGTGTCATTCGTGGCTCAATTTTTATTTTTCTGATAATTATCATAAATCTTTTTTGCTCCACCACCTATAAGCAGAACGCCTAAAAAATAGAAACAAAAACGTATCAAAAAAATAGCTGAAGAAAAATGTTCGATTTTTTGAATTTTCGGCATTACCTGGGGTATCCTGAAAAATACGCCGATCCCTGCCAGGACCAGTACAACTCCCCAGACAATCTGAATATTTATATTGTTTTTTGCCATAGTTTTATCCTGTTTTGTTGTAAAGGTTCAGGGTTGGTTGCCTTGATCTCTTCATCACTCTCTAACCTTGAAGCGTGAACCTTGGAACTGTGAACCTGAGTAGTAAACTCAATTTCAACCCTGCGATTGTTTCTTCTCCCTTTTGCAGTTTCATTAGTATCTATGGGGTTTTCCGGCCCCATTCCAATGGTTTTGATTTTTGTTGGATTAATTCCCTTGCCTGTAAGAAAGCTTTTTACGATATTAGCCCTGAACAAAGAAAGCTCCTTATTGTAATCGTAATTGCCAATAGTATCGGCATAGCCTTTTATAATAATATCTGCGTCAGGATTTTGAGTCATTATTTCAGCAGCTTCATCAAGTTTTATTAAAGCATCATCTGAAAGTTCATTTGTATTGTATCTGAAATATATGATAATATTTTTATCTGGAATTTGTTTGGGTACAATACCTAATTTATCAAGGTGAGCCCCATTATTATCTGACAGGTTTTCATTTGAAATATTTTTATCCTCTAATAATTCATTTTGCTCTTCAGAAATTTGAACTTGTTTATTTTGTCCTGAATCAATTTGATCTATGGAATACTTTTGTACAACAGGCTTAGAATTAATAATTATTGAACTGGATTGAAGCAATTGTTCTAATTTTGACTTGATATTACCAATGATTTGCGTCGTATATGTATTTATATTAGAAAGTTTTGTTTTGAACGCTGCAGGATAGCTAATATACCACCATGTTAGAATAAGAAGACTAACTAGTAGAAAAAAACATCCAAGTACCTTGGCAGCAGGCTTTAGCCCACCTCTTTTAACCTCCTGATTTGACACGTTTTCAGCAATTTGGCTTTCTATTGGGGCAACTTCCTGATTTGGATCACTTTCAGCGATTTGGCTCTCTTTTGGGACAATTTCCTGCTTTTTTTTATCATCTTCTATAGCTTTTTCAGTAGGTATTTGAAGCTCTTTAGCGCATTCCTTTATAATAAGTTCATTTATTGTTTTTTGCTCTTTAACATATCCGGTTAATAAGGCCAAATCACATATTATATTTATTAATCTCGGGAAGCCCTTAGAAAAAGAAAAGATCTCTCTAATTGCACTTGAGCTGAAAATATTTTTTTCAGAACCGGCAATATTTAAGCGGTGCTTTATGTATTCTTTTGTTTCATTTTCAGTCAACGGCTCGATGTAATAGTTTATCGTAATCCTCTGCCTTAAGGCTCTGTTCTCTGGTTCTATTAATATTTTGTTAAATTCTTCCTGACCTACAAAAAAATATTTAAAAGTTTTGTATCCTGTCTTTCTATGTTCGACAGAAGTCGTATTTCTTCGAGAAGCTCAGGTTTTAATCTCTGGGCCTCATCAATTATAAGTAATACTTTTTTATTCTTTGAATAAGCATCATGCAAGAATTTGCTTAGATGATTAAGAAACTCACCTTTGGTGCTGAATTTTTTATCTATTGAAAACACATTTGCAACAAAGTTAAAAAAGTCAAGGTGTTCCAAATCGGGATCAGGGACGTGTGCTGCGATTATATCATCGTCCAGGTTATTTAACAGCGTATTTATGATTGTAGTTTTACCTGTGCCCACATCGCCGGTTAGAAGAAGGAACCCTTTATTATCAAGTATTCCATATGTTAGAATTGCTAAAGCTTCTTTGTGCTTTTCACCTAACCATAGAAATTTTGGGTCTGTGCTGATTTGAAAAGGTTTTTCATTTAAGTTGTAGTATGAAAGATACATATATTTTTATCTCGTAACACTTTAGCGCTTTTAAATATACCCTTTTTGCCCCAAAAATAACAGAATTTCTTTTGCTGCCTCGTCAGGAGTCAGCTCGGTGGTATCTATGCGCAACTCAGGTGATTCGGGAAGTTCGTAAGGATCATCTACTCCTGTAAATCCCTTTATAAGTCCGGCCTTGGCTTTTGCATACATCCCTTTTCTATCTCTTTTTTCGCATACATCAATTGGAGTGGACACATGAACTTCTATAAAACCCCCATAAGCTTCTATGATTGATCTTATTTGTGACCTTGTAACCGAATATGGTGCTATGGGTGCACATATAGCAATACCACGATTTTTGGTTATTTCACTTGCAACAAAGCCAATACGTCGCACATTTATGTCACGGTGTTCTTTAGAAAAGCTCAATTCGCTGGATAAATTACGGCGGACGATGTCGCCATCAAGGAGGGAAACAGGTCTTTCTCCTATTTCCAGAAAACGAGCATAAAGAATTTTTGCAATTGTAGATTTCCCTGCACCTGAAAGGCCTGTTAAAAAGATTGTAAATCCTTGTTTATGAGGAGGAGGATAAGCTTTTTGAAGTTCTTTAACTACCTCAGGGAATGTAGCCCATTCAGGTATCCGCCTTCCCGAACGGATTCTTTCCCGAATATCTGAACCACTTAGAGATATTGTCTGAGTATTAGCAGGAACTTCATTTCGAAAACGAAATTCATCTTCAAAAGGCAGATAAACCATCTCCTCAAAATGGATAACGCTTATATTAATTTCCCTACTATATTTTTCTGACAGCTCCCTGCTAATATTGTTGTCATAAAACTGTCCCCCCTTGCTATCCAGGCCTGGGCTCCCATGCTCATATCCTATAATAAAATGGGTACACCCATAATTTTTTGATATAATTGCATCTAAGAGTGCATCTCTTGGCCCGGCCATTCGCATGGCAAGGGGTAGTAAATTTAATAAGTAAGAATCCGGCGGATAGTGATTGGTCACTTCACGATAGCACCTTACCCTTTTATAGTGATCAAAATCATCAGGTTTTGCTATACCTGTAATAGGAAGAATGAGTAAATTGGCGCCGGCTTGTTGCATTGCTTTAATAGTCATTTCAAACTGCGGCCTGTGAATAGGATTTCTGGTCTGAAATCCAACAACTCTCTTCCAGCCAAGTTTTTTATATATAGTTGTAACTTCTTCCGGAGCCATACGCAACTGTTTAAAATCAAAGTGTATCGGCAGGTTTAATACTTCCAGTTTACCGCCTATGTAATAATCGCCGGATTTATTTAAAAGATAATTTACTCCGGGGTGTGTTTGATCCAGAGTACCATAAATTTTTAAGGATTCTTTTTCGCGTTCTATTTCCCAGAGATCTTCAATATGCATAATTGCAAGAAGAAAACCCTCAGGATCTCTGAGAGTTACAGACTGGCCTGCCTCGATTGTGCCCGCCTTTGTGTTAGTAATGTCAAGACAAACAGGTATAGGCCAGAGCATATCGTTTTGAAGACGCATTCGGTCCAATACAGATTCATATTCAGAGCGGACCATAAAACCTTTTAGAGGCGAAAAAACACCGGTTGCAAGGAGTTCAAGATCGCAGAGCTGTCTCTCATTTAGTGTAATATCCGGAAGTTTAAGTGAAATATCCTTAAGCAGCTTACAGCGTTCTGAATCAGCAAGAAGATTTACAAGAGTCCCGCCATGAGGTTCCGAGTATTCTATATTATTCATAAAATGATAAATCCTCTAATCAGAAATTTGCAAACCCATTTTGTAACTACTCAGGTTGGTTAGACTGAAGGCTATAGGCTGAAGGAAACAGATGATTCCTGAGTGTTATTCACTATTGTTAGTCCTAAATCGAGCGATTTTTTGAACATCGAACATCGAATGATGAAATCGCTTCGCTCCGCCAGTTTATAAATTGGCAGAATACCTTATTCAAAATTCGACGTTGGATGTTCGATGTTCGACGTTCATAGTCTTTTAGCTTGACGGCTATAGGCTGAAGGAAACAATTGGCTTCTGGGAGTCTTTTCCCTAAAAATCTTCGGTCTTCAGCCTTACCAACCTGAGTAGTTACGAAAATATCTCTTAATTTTCCCTAATGTCAAATACAATATTTAGAAAATAAAAAACCGGAAGCTATTGTTTCTCATTTCTTGACAACAAGTTGCAATTATGTATATTAATGAATAAATTTATTCATTAGCCATTGAATATAATTGTTCAACAAGGAAGAACTCCACTACCGCTCACAATACTTCGTCTCGGTTCAGAAAAAAGGTCTCATTACCAACATTCAGGATGGCTTTTGTGCCACTTCCAGGCTGTTTCAATTATTGTAGAAAGATCAGCAAATTGAGGTTTCCAACCAAGTTCCTTGACAGCCTCAACGCGATACTCTGTAAATATGCTTTTCAACAGTTTTGAATCTGCCATGGAACCTTTGATAAAAGGCCCCCACCCTACTGCCTGCCGATGACCGTATACAAGATTGTCGAGCACTATGGGATTATAACCCTTTTTTGCCAAATATTTACACATGTAAGAGCCGATATAACCCGCTCCTCCAACAACCAGGATGTTTTTCATGAATATTAAGTCTCTCTTCATTTTTAAATATTTTTTTGGCGCTTCTTAGCGTTCTTAGCGACTCCAGCGCTCCTCCCTTTAAAGACCCCGACCCCAATGTTTCTTTACTTACTTATGGATGTTCCGTACTTCGCACATTGGGCTCATACGCTTTCATATAGTAAATTCCCAATTAATCAAATTGCCACCCATAGGAGGTGGTTTGTTTATATTACCGCATAAGTTGCTTGCAAGTTCTTTGAGACCTTTGCAAAACGCCCCCTTTTGCCCAAATAGCGCTAAAGCTTCACTTCGTGCCAGCGTCAGTCTCAAATTTTAAGCCTCGAAATACTCAATGTATTCCTACATTTAAAATTTTCGCCTTCCTTGAACTTGAACGAAATTGAGCATTTTTCAAGGGTCTCAAGCTTTCTTTTCCTGGCGATTCTCTATTTTTTCTTGATTTTCTTGCTGGGAAGTTGTAGCATTGTAAGAAATCTGTAAAGTAGGATAACAAGGAGACAAGGAAATGTTAGCAAAAATCACCACAAAAAATCAGATCACGATTCCCAAAAAAATTATTGATCGAATGCCGGATGTAAAATATTTTGACGTCGAACTGAAAGATGGTTTTATTATGATGAAACCATTGAAATTTTATGATACTGATCTGAAACAAATTAGATCCAAGATCAAGAAGCTTGGTCTGAAACAGGATAACGTGACGGAAGCGATAAAATGGGCAAGGTCAAAATAAGGCGTGTTATTATCGACACAAACGTGATTGTTTCCGCTTCCCTGTTTGGCGGTACGCCGGGCAAGCTAATTCCGATATGGAAAAGTGGGCACATACAACCTTTTATTTCTCGGGAGATCATCGACGAATACCTCAGTGTCTTAGCTTATCCGAAGTTCAAGTTGTCTGAACAAGAAATAGAATTTATACTTTATCATGAAATCTTACCTTATTTTAGAGTTGTCAGAGCCAAGCATGGCCCCGTAATTATTCAAGACGATCCTTCAGACGACAAATTTATCCGCTGTGCTGAAGCTGGTAATGCCCAAACCATCATTTCTGGAGACCAGCACCTCATTGCCCTAAAATCCTATGGAAAATTGAGGATACTCACTCCCTCCGAGTTTCTAAAAGAGTTTGAGAACGCTTAGACAGTAAGAGACCTTCGAAAAATGTTGAATTTTGTTTAAGTTCAAAGCAGAGGGCTTCTGGTATAAAGATGTGATTGAACAAACCTGGCAACAAGTCAATGTGGCCAATGAGCCAGAAATAACAAATGGGAGAAGTATCGGAGACCACTTTCATTTCAAGAGAGACTTTCTTATATTTTAATGTCTTGTTGAAGATCCTTTTCTGTATAGTCAATATAGGCATTAGATTCTTTCAAAAAAGCATCCAGCTCCATGCGGGACGATATCTTGAGCAGTTTTTGTACCTCGTATTCAGTAATAACACCATTCCGGTAAGCCTGCAGGGCCAAGTCTTCGAGAGCTCGTCTGGGAATATCGGGCCATTGATTTTTAATTTGTAGAACCACATCGTCGGGTATAGGTATCGTACACTCCATAATTTTCTCCTTTTCCATCTTTTTTCCATCCGTTCCCGCCAGGGAATCCATTTTATTCATCCTAATCATCCCCCCGAAGGGATTCCATCCATCCTTCCAACGTTCCCTATTTACTATTTGCCCCAATCTCTTTTTTATGTCGGTCACAGGAGAGATATTTATGAGGAATTTAGACTTTTATTGAAAAATCTACAAGAATCTTCTTCATAGCTAACACCTCCCAGCCTCCTATCTTCCCAGCTTCATAGCCTTTCTGCCTTCCAGCCTTCTCGCTTCCCAGCTTCCTGGCCTCTAATCAGCTTTCAGCTATTTCGCCGTCAACCCTCTCTTTAAGAGACCTTCTATAGAATTATTTTCTTGACATTTTAGATACAAGATGTTTTTTTAGTCTAAATTCTGGTCAACCTAAAAGGAGGTAGACTTCAATGAAAACATTATCACTTTCAGAGGCCAAGATGAAATTGAGCAAGCTCGTTGAAATAGTGAGCACGACCGACGAGGAAATAGTAATTACCAAAAATGGTCGGAGCGCCGCGGTCTTAGTGAGCCCTGACGAGTTTGATAGTTGGAAAGAAACTATCGCGGTTCGTACTGACGCGGCATTGATGAAGGAAATTAGAAAGGGGCTCGCGGTGTTGAAAAAGAGGAAGGCAAATCTGTATACACTGGAGGAATTGTTTCGTGCATAAGCTCCGGGTGCCTGATGACATAGTACAGCTCGTGCGCGGCATGCACCCGCGTCTTAAAAAGAAGGTTAAGGCCTCTTTGCAGGCAATCTTATCTGAGCCACATTCAGGGAAAGCCCTTAGAGATGAACTTGTCGGATTAAGGAGCTTTCGAGTAAGCCGTTTCAGAATAGTTTACAAGATTTCCTCGAATAAGAAAAAAATCGAGATCGTCGCCATTGGTCCGCGTGACCGCATATATGAGGAGACATTTCGGATAATCAAAAAAGAGGAAAGATGATTCGCTTATCAGCTTATTAGCCATCAGCTATTTCGCTGTCAAGCCGCTATCCCATTTGACCCCAAACACAATTCAGTTTCTATAATCTTTAGCTTACGCCTCAAAAAAGTTTGTACGCTTTCTCTTATGAGCGCTTCGGGCTTCATATTCATGTCTTTAGCCAAATAATCTATATTCAACACGGAAACCTCCTTGATCATGCCGCATGAACACGCATAATCTTACCAACCTCCTTAACTTCAAGATCCTGTTTTTTGAGTCTGGATCTGATCTCTTCAATCTTCTTCATAGCTTTCTTGTCATAATATCGTTCGCCACAACTTGAACAAACCAAAACATTCATTGTGACCAAAAC
The DNA here is from genome assembly GCA_030272815.1 of Deltaproteobacteria bacterium. Taxonomy (GTDB): domain Bacteria; phylum Desulfobacterota; class Desulfobacteria; order Desulfobacterales; family ETH-SRB1; genus B13-G4. The sequence goes on along the minus strand of JAJSZT010000042.1, from coordinate 605 downwards.
AATATCTCTTTCTGTTCTTATTTGTTCATCAACAACCTTAGATTTAATGTCTGAACCTTTACAAATGACACACTTCATTTTCTCCTCCTCATAAGATCTATCCAACGGTCAGGATGAGGCTGATAGGCTGTTATTATAATGGCTATATTATCATCATTCAAATAAGCACACACGACATGCAATGGCCTATTTTCGGAGGTTCTTCCGTAAATCACGCAACTTGGATAAGGCTCGTCCTCTGGGTAAATTTAGATCATTTTACCTCCCGACACAGACTCAAAGACCTCTTCATGCTTTATCTCGCCTAATTCCTCGACTTCCATTTCGTCCCTGGCATGCTTGGTGTAATACAGTCCTTCTGCCCTGAAGCAATCTTGTATTTTTTTCAACATACTGCGTGAGTCTGCGGTTAAACACTGTTCTTCAAGATATTTTTCTTATATCCTGATTATCCCGTTAATCCTGTCTGATTAAAATTTCTTTTCCTGGCGCTTCCTGGTAGACGACCCCCTCTTCCCAGCCTTTCTGCCTTTCCGCCAATTCGTTGACTAAATTATTTACTTACTTACGGATGTCCCGCACTTGCGCTCTAGTCAAAATGTGAC
>JAJSZT010000041.1 GCA_030272815.1 Deltaproteobacteria bacterium | reverse complement strand
TAGTTACAGATAGTTACTTGGTGTTATTTATTCAAACTCACTATTTTGAGGTTCTTATAGTCGATTTATCTCTTAATATCGTTAGCCTATAAGGCTTTAAGGCAAATCAAAATTATTTGGCGCAACATTTAAGTTATTAGAAGTTCCCGATTCAACGTATAGAAATCTTCAGGGGAAGTGGTGGCAATTTAGGTACCTGATTGAACCGACAATCATTTTGTAAAAATATTACGAATATTATTTTTTCAAAGAGCGAAATGTAAGTTTAATGGGTGGGATTGGTTGAAAATCAAAAGACTTGATTGGCAACTACTGCACCCTTTACACAGACAGCAATCGTTATTTAGAACCTGATTCGCCTATGCCGTGAGTCTGTAAGGGGTTGGCTAATAACCACAAGATTTGTAAAACATCCAATTGAACACGGTATGGCACCGAAGATTTTCTGGGGTCCGAATGGACCAGGGGCCGTGCGTTAAGCATTGCGCTTAAAGCACAATTGTCTTGATCCGGATGGGTGACTGGTGTGGATCAGTAAAATGCTGATCACGAACCTATATGAAAGAAATAACGGGAGCGAAAAAAGGTGACAATAAAGCGAGGCTGTGCTGGTGCGAAAGTAAGAGGACAAGCGAAAAAAAGATGTATTTTTTTGTAGGGAGAGGTGTTTTTTCTCTTGACAGGCCCTTTAATGGGTGGGTGACCCCATTTTTTCATGAAGCAAAATATCCCAAAGCCGCCAAGTGTCTTAAAAAAGACCGTGATGCACTGTTAACCTTTTATGATTTCCCGGCAGAGCACTGGAGGCATATCCGAACAACCAATCCGATTGAATCTAGATTTTCATCGGTCAGGCTGCGTACAGCAAAAGTGAGAAGCTGTTTTTCTGCAACGACTGTTGTAACTATGGCATTTAAACTTTGCCAATCTGCTCAAAAAAGATGGCAACACCTCCATCATTCAGAAAGGCTGGCAGAGGTAATTGAAGGAATTAAATTTGTAATCGGAAAAGAAGAACATCAGGACGCCACCTAAAATCATACACAGCATTTGACAATAACTCGGTGTGTTGCTCTGAAATCCAGGATTATCCCTTGTTCTCAACAGAAAGGAGGAACCAAGAAAGAAATCGAAGATAGAAACACGGATCGAGTTTTTCAACCTTGGGCCCTGTTACTAGCTGCCAAGAATGAAGATGTCATGAGGCGAGGCACAAATCAGGTGCCGAACGTTCACCTGTTATTTTTAAATGCATTGCCCTTCGGAATCACTAGTGAAAGAAGAGGGCCACTGAAAGTTGCTGGAGGCAAGTGAAGATCGCGACCCGGATCAGCGAAAAAAGATTATCGTGGGTAACCAATATCTATAGCGATTGGTTAAGTAAAGTAGGTTTCCACTAAATTTAATCAAACTGGTACAATGTGCCTGGAAAGGAATTTTAAATGAACTCAACATTTAAGTTTAAACTGTCTATTACACTTACTGTTATTTTTATTTTTGTTCATGGGTTTGCATTGGCCGGAAAGGTCATATTCTATAAGAACTTAAACTATGATGATAAACTGCTAAACCTCGGCCCCGGTATTTACGACATGGCCGATTTAGATGATAAAAAAGAATCAACTTCAGATGTAAACGACGCGATATCTTCTCTGAAAATCAACGATAAGAACCTTCGTGTAACTTTGTATGAGAAAAAAAAATTCGGTGGAGAAGCAGTGACATTCTACGAATCAGTTAGTTATGTCGGAGATTTGATCAATGACAAGACATCCAGTATTGTCATTGAAAATATTATTGACCGGGACGATGCGGCGCCAACGTTTTATGAACATCCAGAATATGGGGGGAGGATGATCGCCCTAGGGGTTGGTCTTCATAATCAGGATGTTATAAATGACAGGTTGGGAAATGATAAAATATCGTCCTTTAAAATTCCCGCCGAATTGAGAGTTACTTTATATAAAAATAGCAATTTTACTGGAAATTGCAAGTCCTTCGATGGCAAAAAAAAGGTTTCTGCATTATCAAACGGGTGGAATGATGAGATTTCATCGATTATTATTGAAAAAATTCCTTCTCCCGATCTGTCGGCTACTTTTTATAAGGACGCGAGCTATAAAGGGACTAACGCCGCCTATAGTATAGGACGATATGACAAAGATCGTTTGAGCGAAAACCATATCGGCAATGATACAATTTCATCCATAAAGGTGCCTTCCGGTTTGAAAGTCACAGTATTTAAAGATGAGGGTTTCACCGGGGATTGTAAGACCTACAAATTGAGTACTATAGACGTAGGGGATGATTGGAACGATAAGATATCATCGATAGTTGTTGAAGAATATGTGAAACATGTGGATAGTTCGGAGGTAACATTTTATGAAGACAAAAATTATGGGGGTAACTCCAGAAGGTTAAACGCGGGGCGTTACAACAGATCGAGTCTGAACAAGAAAGATTATACGTATGTCGGGAACGATAAAATTTCTTCAATCCGTGTCAGCAGAGGTCTGAAAGTAACGATTTATGAAGATGATAATTTTGCTAAAAAACAGAAATCGTTCTATAAGGACGTTGAATACGTCGGTGATTTTATAAATGACATGACGACCTCTATCATTATTGAAAAGTGGGAGGACCCTGATGCTGTAACCTATATTCTGATCGCAGATCCTCAAATCGCTTGTGTTAACTGTGGCGGGTATGTAAGTATTGATGTTGCGTTTCAAAGAATCGTGGATGCAATCGACAGCCTGGATCGATTGAACTGGCCCTCACAAGTCCAGGGAACTGACACCACCCTTGAGATGGAAGGAAAGCCTGTCAGGCCTCAGGCAATGGTATTTTTGGGAGATTTGGTTAATTGGTCGGCGTCAGATAAAAGAAATAAATTCGAGAAATATTATAACTTCAAAAAAAATCGTGGGTCTGCAATTCAGCTCTATGGGTACATCGGGCTCGGGAACCATGACTTTGCGGGAAATGGAGGGGCCATGATAGATATGCTGAAAGATCTCAACATCAAGAATGATGCCCCTTTGCGGGCCGAAAGCTTTGATGAAAAGAGCTTGAGTTATTCATGGTACGAAAAAAAAGTACGTTTTATTCAATGCAATCGTTTCGGAGGGGACAATGTCAATGAAGATCGCGGGGATGATTTTGGCAAGTTTGATCCCGAGGAGTGCAAACACACTTATGACGATAACAGCCTGTCGTGGTTAGTCGCTAACCTGCTGCTGCCTCCTCATCCTGCTACTAAGAACCCGGTCCTTCTGTTTCAACATTATAATTGGCCTAAAGAAGGTGACTGCTCTTACTGGAGCGATCGTGAGAGAGATAATTTGGAAAGGGTTCTATCAGGAAAAAAAGTTATTCGTTTCCACGGCCACGATCACATGTTTAAGGACTATACTTACAACGGTAGCCCTGTCTTTGGGCTAGATCAAAATTATAATGACAGGGGGGACGCAGCGTTCTATCTACTTCGTGTGAAAAGTGACAGGCTTGAACTCGTGGAATGTGTATACAATTGTAACGATAACATGACGCCTGTTCCGATTACTTTTAATAGAGTCTTTATATATGATTTGAGTACTTCTCCGATTACTCAGTTAATCAATATAGGAACCACGCGGCATCTTCCAAAATAGGTCAATAGTAGTTGGCACTTTTTTAAACGGTAAAACCTTTTTGTGGTTCCACCAGCATGAGGTGATGTTTTAAACCGATTAATAAAATCAGTTAGCGCTGGCAAGCGAATTCCTTAACTTTAGGCACTTTAAACTCTAACTTACTTTATTTTGGGCCAAAGCTGGAATCACCTCTAAAAAGTGTAAATTGGCAAATGAAGGACGCCACCAGAACGGTAACTTATGATCTGAGATCTGAGGTACTATTGATTAAAATCTAACAGAAAAAATGTAAAGGACGCAAAGAAGGGCTGCCGGAGCTAGATTATTTCTTTGCGTTCTTAAGTTATTTGCAGAGTATATGGAAATTTGTATCAACGCTTGAATTGAGAATGAATTTTTACAGACTTGGTTATTATCTTTTTTATCTTTATTCATCATCGCTTTAAATGTTTTCACACAATGACAGATAGCAGAGGAACAAATATTAAAAAGCTTCGCTAAATAAATGATTGGTGATTAATCCTATATTCCAAAGGAAATAAACAATTAAATTAGGTTTGTGTTAATCTGTATGGTGTAAGCGTTTTGGCTGAACAAATTTAGGGTGGGAGTGAGACGTAGTGGACAAACATGAGGAGGGATGGGGGGCATGAGGAAATTAAGAGATGGTCGAAAGATGCACCATAAAGCCCGCCTGGATGCCTCTGGAACACTGCGTCATGTGAACGTTCAAGTGGACGTGGGGACGGGCTTGACTAATTGGACATATTATGAAAAGTCCTCTTGATTTTTAGGGGTTGCGAAACTTGAATTTATTATTCAGTGACAAGCGACCATTTAATATTGAAAAAATTTTTAGTGACAGATGCTATGTGACCGTCAAAATAGAAGTGCTCTACAAGCCATTCTTTTTCTCTGTAGTCGATGAAGAGGTTTTCTTCATCTACAACCTTTGTAATAATGCATTTTGAAAGGTCTTTGAGACCTGTGCCCGCAGCCTTGAGAACAGATTCCTTTGATGTCCAGTAACGGAAAAAAAGTTTAATTGGATCAGTATTAACAAGGCTCCATTCCTTTTCACCGGCGGTTTTACTGAACAGAGCTTCAGAACACTGCCTTATCTTTTCTATGTCAATTCCTATTCTGGTTGATGCGACTACGCCGCCAACATAATCGGGTTTATGTGTTAGAGACCAGTAATTACCGTTAAAGGGCAGGGGGGCTCCGCTTTTATCCTTTAAAAGGTCGCCTAAATGAATAGAGCTCTTACCGGCAGACATATCAAGTGCCTGCCTGGCGTGTTTGCTTAAGCTTAAGACTTTGTCTTTACCTGTAAGTTGTTTCTTTTTTTCGGGAACGGCAAGAATAACCGGATAGATGGTTTCCAAATTTGTTCAACCTGTGTTGGTTAGTTTAGATTTTAGGTAATAGTTCACCGCCCGCTTCGCTCAAGACGCAGAGGACGCAAAGGTTGTTTTTTTATTGCTTTCCGTTGAGAGGACGGAAAACAATAAGAACCAGCCATTTGGGGACATTCTGTAGCACCTCGTAATGGTAAAGCAATGAATAATAGTGCATTAAAGTTAAATTGTTATGCAGCAAAGCTGCTGAGTAGTTTTCTTTTGCCGTCCTCTCAACGGCAAAGGAAAAATTATCTTCTCTCTGCGCCCTTTGCGTCTCTGCGGTGAGCCATTGCAATTTTGTCACATAGGGCTGAACTATTACGATTTTAGCTGTTAGCTCCGACCTGTAGAGTTGTTGTCCAATGCCTTTAGTATTATCCTGTAATCAGCTACGGTAGCTCCCTTTTCTGCTTCGTGCACCATAAGGGGATTTATATCCATCTCAGCAATCTCAGGATGATTCATTACCATATCTGAAAGGCTTACAACGGATTTTTCAATGGCTTTGATATCTGATTCAGGTCTTCCCCTGAATCCTTTAAAGATATTATATCCCTTTATGCTGCGAATCATTCTTCGTGCTTCGTTCCTTCCAATAGGAGCAAGACGAAATACAACATCTTTAAAAAGTTCAACATATATCCCGCCAAGGCCTGCCATTAGCAATGGCCCGAAAACAGGGTAACGGTTTACGCCCAGTATAACTTCATCACCCGGCTGTGCCATTTTCTGAACCATAACGCCTTCAATAACGGCGTTTGGATTAAATTGTTTCGCTCTTTCAATGAGTTTTTGAAAAGCCTGTTTAACTTTTTCTTTGCTGTCAAGCTGTAAGAAAACTCCGTTCGCATCGGATTTATGCTGAATCTGAGGGGAAATAATTTTCATTGCAACAGGGAATGACAAATTTTCTGCAATTTCGATTGCTTTATTTTCGTTTTTTGCAATTTGAGCTGGAAGAAGGTTAAAACCATAGCATTTCAGCAACTCTAGTCCATCCAGTTCACTGAGATAGGTTTTTCCTGCTGCGAGCGAATTTTTGATAATCTCGGCCGCACGTTCTTTATTGTGTTTTAGACTAAACTGCGCAAGGTGTTGGCGGTTCAACCATTTGGAATATCTGTAGAGAGCTCCAAATGCCTTTGCTGCATTTTCAGGAAATTTGAATACCGGTATGCCGTGTTCCTGAAGATATTTTACTCCGGAAGACACGTCGAAAATTCCCATGAAGCAGCAGAGGATCGGTTTATGTGTACGCCTGTCTATGCGAACAATGGCCTCGGCCGTTCCTAACGCATTTGTCATGGATTGAGGAGTAAGTATTACAAGTGCACCGTCAACCCCTTCATCTTTAATAACAGATGTAAGTGCGTTTTCATAACGATCCTGTGCAGCATCTCCGATAATATCTACAGGATTATGAAGATTTGCCGTTAAAGGAAGATGGCTTTCAAGAGCCTCAATTGTTTCTTCGTGGAATTTTGCAAGCTTCAGTCCGGATGAAACCGTCATATCTGTGGCCACAATGCCTGGTCCGCCTGCGTTTGTGACTATGGCAACGCGATTGCCGTTTGGAACCTTTCTGGTGAATTTTCCCGTCTCGCTTTTATTCTTATAGGCAAAGGCAATTGCATAATCAAACAGTTCATCAATTGAGTCAACGCGTATTATTCCCGCCTGTTTAAATATGGCGTCATATACTGCTTCCGATCCAGCCAGAGCGCCGGTATGAGATGCTGCAGCCCGGGCACCAGCAGTTGTTCTCCCTGATTTTATTACCAATATCGGCGTTGGCCTGTCGCCTGAGGTTATTTCCTTAACTGATTCGACGAACTCCAGGCCTTTTTTCAGTTCTTCAAGATAGATCATAATGACTTCTGTATCTTTGTCATCATGCATGTAGCGCAGAAGGTCAAGTTCATCCACATCTGCCTTGTTGCCGATGGATATGAACTTTGAGAACCCAAAATCCCTGTCTGCAGCAAAGTCGAGGACAGCGGTGCATAATGCTCCGCTTTGTGAAATAAAAGAGATATTCCCGGATTTTGGCATTCGCCTGGAAAAGCTTGCATTAAGGCTTACAGAAGAAAGGGGGTTAATCACACCAAGGCAGTTGGGGCCGACAACGCGTACTCCGGCCTTTTTGCAAATAGCGACGATTTGATTTTCTATTTCAAGGCCCTCGCCTCCCACTTCTCGAAAGCCTGCGGAAACAATCACAACTCCTTTTACGCCCTTTTTAATAGCTTCTTTAATGGCTTTGAGCGCAACTCTGGGAGGAAGAATAATTATTGCAAGATCAACATCGCCGCGAATGTCTAAAATGTTTGGATATGCCCTAACGCTTAAAACCGACTTTGCATTTGGATTTACCGGATATAGTATACCCCTGTACCCGCCTTTCAGAATGTTGGCAAATATATCATGCCCTACTTTCCCAGGCGTAGTTGAAGCACCGACAACAGCTACTGATTGCGGCGAGAAAATTGCATCAAGATTCGACAAAATTACTCCTTTGTAATTACTTAGGTGGATAGACTGAAGGCTGAAGGTGGAAGGTTGGGGAGCTTCAGCCCTCAGCCTTTTTCCCCTTTTATTTTTAATGCCTCCTCATATACTTTACTTTTAGGAAGACCATATTTTATTGCAATTTGTTTTGCAAGACTTGAGAGTTTATTATCAGTCAAGTCTATATTTTTTTTTATTTCTTGTCTTATGACCTCCAATGGGACATCTTTATCTTTACTAAGCCCCTTTACTAAAAGAGTGATTTCGCCTTTAATAGCTGGCCTGGCTTTAAGGTTTTGAAGAATTTCAGACATGGAACCCCTTATAAATTCTTCGTGAAGTTTTGTCATCTCTCTGGAAAGTACGCCGTACCTGTCACCGATTATCAATTTAATTTCGTCCAGAAGTTTTAAAATACGTTTTGGAGATTCATAGAATATTAATGTTCTTTGTTCGTTGGCAAGTTCCCTTAACAGCTTGAAGCGCTTGTTTTTTGTTTTTGAGAGAAATCCGATAAAAACAAAAGAATCGGTTGGCAGGCCTGCTGCGCTTAGAGCAGTAATGGCAGCAGATACACCTGGAATAGGTACTACTTTGATATTGTTTGCAATGGCCGACTTTATTAAACAATATCCTGGATCAGACACAGAAGGTGTGCCGGCATTTGATACAAGGGCAACAGACAATCCTTGTTTAAGCTTTTTAATGAGGCCTGGTGTTCGTTTTTTTTCATTGTGCTCATGATAGGAGACAAGATTGCCTTTAATTTTGTGATGCGATAGAAATCGGCCCGTATGCCTTGTATCTTCTGCTGCAATAATATCTGCCTGCTCAAGTATATTCAGAGCCCTTATGGTGATATCGTCCCTGTTCCCTATGGGGGTTGCAACTATGTAAAGGTTACCCTCTTTATTTTTCTTCCCAGAATCATTTATAGGCGAGTTCAAAGGCATTTTTTATTATTTCTATGCTGGGCTTGTCCTTTGCAGAACTGATAGCTACCACATCAAATCTTGCTTTTACATTGCTCTGTTTTGTGGATTTAATATACAACAAAGCCACCATTGAAACCTTTCTTTGTTTCTTAGGGGTTACAGCCCATTTTGGATTTCCGAACCGATTTGAACTTCTTGATTTAACCTCAACAAAGACAAGTGTATTTTTATCTTTTGCAATAATATCAATTTCGCCCAGTTTTGTCCGGTAGTTCTGTTCCAGGATTTTGTAACCATGTTTTTTTAGATGCCTGGCTGCAATTGATTCACTTTTTTTCCCAAAATTCTGCTGTCTGTTTAGCATATTTGTAGCCGGTATTCTTTAACCCCCTTGAAAGTGCGTCTGTGAATTGGGCAGCATCCGAATGTCCTGATGGCCTCTTTATGGGCCTTGGTCGGATATCCTTTATGTCTTGAGAATCCAAATTGAGGGTAATCCTGGTCATACCTTTCCATAAGCCTGTCTCTGCTTACCTTGGCAACAATAGATGCAGCCGCAATGGATATACTCTGAGCATCACCTCGTATAATGGGCTCCTGCGGTAAATCTATTGGTATCCTGAATTTGCCGTCTATTAGAAGATAATCAGGTTGAGGGCTGAGGTTTTTAACAGATATGGCCATGGACAGGAGCGATGCATTAAGGATGTTGATTCTCTCAATTTCGATGTTATCAACTATTCCTATACCTATTGAAACAGCTTGATCGTACAGCTTTTCATACAGATATGAGCGTTTTTTAGGCGATAATTTTTTTGAATCAATAATATCGGGATCATGAAAGGAGGTGGACAGAAGAACGGCTGCAGAAACAACCGGGCCGGCCAATGGTCCTCGACCGGCCTCATCAATGCCTGCAATATATAAAAAGCCTTTTTCTATAGCTTTTGATTCAAATAACCACAGGTCTCGTTCCATGAGCAAACTATCTGAAGCGGCGTTCTTTTATTCTGGCAGCTTTGCCTTTGAGTTTACGCAGATAATAAATTTTTGATTGCCGCACCCGTCCCTTGGAAACAACCTCGATTTTATCTATTATCGGAGAATGGAGAGGAAAGATACGTTCGACTCCAATACCATAAGATACCTTACGTACGGTAAATGTGGCATTTGCCAAGCCTTTGCGTTTGCTTATTACAACACCTTTAAAAGCCTGAATACGCTCCTTTTCACCTTCTTTTATCTTAACATTAACTGTAACTGTATCGCCTGCAGCGAAATCAGGCAAATCAAGCCGCATCATTTCTTTTCCTAATTGTTCTATTGGTTGCATAATATTAGTTCCTTGTGAAATTAATTATCTACAGTTTCCCACCAGTCTATCCATTATAATGGCTGCTGCACAACGAACCGAGAGGTGGTTGTAACGCGAGCCTCCCATTACCGGCTCAAGAAGATAATCGGCTTCGGCAATGAAGTTTTCTGAAAGCCCCCAGGCAGTCCCGAAAACCAGAATATAGGATTTGCCGTCTTTAAGCTTGTTGCGAAGCTTGCTGAAGCTTATGCTTCCGTTATTCTGCCTTGCGCAAGTAACAACCGTTTCTGGGCAGCCTTCGCCCGTGTTATTGAGATGGTTTATTATTTCAGTTAAAGAGTCTTTTAACCTTATCAGCTCTAAAGCTTCTCGCCTTTTTGGATTATATCTTGAGCCTGCTCCATCAGTCCAGTGTGATACAAGCTTTTTAACAAGCTCTTTCTGTTCCTTTAACGGCGTAACAACAAAGAATTTTCTTACTCCATAAGTTTTTGCCACCCTTGCTATATCGTGCAGATCAAGGTTTGTTACGGCAGATGTAATTATTTTTCCGTTCTTATTGAGAACCGGATAATGCATCAGTGCTATGTAAAGTTTGGGAGTGTATAATTTTTTCAATATCCAGGCACCACTTTTTAAGAATTTCTATTTCCTGTTCACTTAACGGTCTGTTTTTCAACAGATCTTTTCTTTTCAGGAAGGTCCGGATCAGCGACGTTTCCAGCTTCCATTCTTCGATTTTTTTGTGGTTGCCGGACAGAAGAACTTCGGGTACATCTTCGCCCTCAAAAGTCCTTGGTCTTGTATATTGAGCATGCTCTAAAAGATCATCTGAAAATGAGTCTTTTTCAGCAGAATCCACTCCTCCCAGTGTTCCGGGGATTAGCCTGGTTACAGCATCTATTAGCACCATTGATGCCAGCTCGCCTCCGGTAAGTACATAATCGCCTATCGAAATCTCATCATCTATTAAATTCAGGCGGATACGTTCATCTATTCCCTCATAGCGACCGCAAACCAGAATAAGCCCATCATATAATGCAAGTTTTTGAGCAATCTTTTGATTAAAAACTCTGCCCTGAGGTGTGAGCTGAATCGTTATAGAATCAGGAGATTTTTTTTGGGCCAATCGAATAGCGCCGGCAAGAGGTTCCGGTTTCATAACCATTCCGCAACCACCGCCATAGGGACGGTCATCAGTGATTTTATGTCTGCCTTCTGCAAAATCTCTGATATTTATGGTGGAAGCGGATATCTTATTCCGTTCTATCGCCCTTTTTATAATGCCGTGCGCCCAAAAGGGCTTAAACATTTCCGGGAAGATAGTCAGGACAATAAAATTCATCATAAACCGTCAGGCAAATCCACCGTCATTATTTTTTTATTAAGATCTATCGATAAAACCACTGATTCAATCCCAGGAATCAGAATCTCTTTATTCCCGCCTTTCACAACAAAGACATCATTGCTGCCGGTTGGAATTATTGATTCAACACGGCCGATGTACTCGTCATCTATTGTAAAAACAGAAAGACCTATAATATCAAACCAGTAATAGGTTTCGTCTTCCAGTTTTGGAAGATCTGCTTTGCTTATAAAAAGCTCAGAACCGATTAATGGTTCCGCCTGAGAGATGGTAGTAATACTCTTCAGAGACAATAAAATGATTTGCTTGTGGGGTTTGGCCCAGTTGACCGCATGGATATCTTCATATCCTTTTGTATTTCTTATGAGAATTAAACTGTCCGGTTTAAATACAGACAAAGATTCAGCATAAGAATAGACCCTGAAGGTTCCCTTTAGACCATGCGTGCCGACTATCTTTGCAATAAGAAGAGAACCATTATTTCCCACGAGCTTAGTCGTCAAGTAAAAATAACTTACACATCTTGCTTGTCCTTTTGCTTGTTTTCTGTGTTGCGTCAAGGCTTACATAACTCGTTATGCGAGCCTTAACGCGCCTTGAAAACAAACAAAATTTCGGCGCAATCTGTACAACTTATTTTGACTTGCCTCCTTATTCTAGAATTTCTAAAACCGTGCGTTTTTTTATCTTGGCAGAGGCGGCGCTTAATATAGTCCTCATTGCCCGTGCTGTTCGGCCTTGTTTCCCAATTACCTTTCCTAGATCGTCCTTTGCTACTTTAAGTTCAAGTACCGAAGTCTGGTTACCCTCTACCTCTGAAACAGATACTTCTTCCGGATGATCTACCAGTGCCTGTGCAATGTGCTTAATCAGATCTTTCATAGCTTCCTCTCCTTTGTTGCTGTTGAGATTCAGGGTAAATAATTAGTAGGGGCACGATGCATCGTGCCCCTACTAATTAATCAGGATTTGCGAACAAACCTTCTTTTTTAAAAAGGTTTTTTATAGTGTTTGTAGGAATAGCCCCTTGATTCATCCAGTACCTGATTCGTTCTTCCTTCAGCGAAACTTCAGCAGGATCTTTTAAGGGGTTATAAGATCCGACAGCTTCAAGGTATTTTCCATCCCTTGGGCTTTCGACGTCAGCCACAACAATTCTATAAAAGGGTCGTTTCTTTGCGCCATGTCTGGCCAATCTAATTTTAACCGGCATATTTTTTATCTCCTTAAAAAGGTAGCATGCCTCTGCTTAATCCGCGCATGCCGCCTTTATTCATCTTCTTCAGCATTTTCATTATCTGAGTATAATTTTTCAGAAGCTTGTTAATATCCTGTATGCTTGTACCGCTGCCTTTGGCTATTCTTTTCCTGCGGTTCCCATTTATTATGGTATGCTGCCGCTTTTCCTGCGGTGTCATTGAGTTAATTATGGCTTCGATTCTGATAAATTCTTTTTCATCTACTTCAAGATTTTTAAACTGTTTGTTTTTGCTAAAACCGGGAATCATACCCAGTAAATCTTTTAATGAGCCCATCTTTCGTATCTGAACCATCTGATCTCGGAAATCATCTAATGTAAACTCACTTTTTCTTATCTTCTTTTCAAGTTCAACAGCCTTTTTTTCATCAACCATAGACTGGGCCTTTTCAATAATAGTAAGGACATCTCCCATCCCCAGTATTTTTGAGGACATCCTGTCCGGATGAAAAGGTTCCAGTTCACTAAGTTTTTCGCCAACACCAATAAACTTAATTGGTTTATTGGTTATTGATTTGATAGAAATTGCTGCGCCGCCACGTGCATCACCATCCATTTTGGTGAGAATAATACCACCAAGATTCAGGGTATTGTCAAATGATTTCGCTATATTTACAGCATCCTGCCCTGTCATGGCATCAGCAATAAGAAGGATATCAGACGGCTTAACTGCATCCTTAATATTACAGAGTTCCGCCATCAGATTTTCATCAATATGCAGGCGCCCGGCAGTATCAAGGAGAAGAATATCGCATCCCTCTTGCTGTGCCGCAATTCTGGCTTTACTGCATATCTGTACCGGATCCATTTCCACAGTGGAAGAATAAACAGGAATAGACAACTGTTCGCCAAGTTTTTTGAGCTGATCAATAGCAGCAGGGCGATAAACATCTGCCGGTACAAGGTAAGGCTTTTTACCTTTTTTTCTTAAAAAGACGGCGAGTTTCCCTGCTGTAGTTGTCTTACCGGACCCTTGCAGGCCAACCAGCATAATAGATGCAGGTTTTGAACCCGCAAGATTCAATTCTTCGTGCCGGGTTCCCATAATTTCTGTCAATTCATCATTGACTATTTTGACAACCTGCTGGCCGGGCGTAAGGCTGGCCATAACTTCTTGTCCTAAAGCTCTTTCCTTAATATCGGCAATAAGTTTTTTTACAACTTTATAATGGACATCAGCCTCAAGAAGAGCTATGCGAACTTCTTTTAGACCTTCCTCTATATTTTTTTCAGTTAATTTGCCGTGCCCTTTTAGCTTTTTAAATACTAAATCGAGCTTGTCGGTCAGATTATCAAACATATTACACCGATTTAACTACTCAGGTTAATAGACTGAAGGTAGAAGGCTTTTAGGGGAGAAAGACCTCAAGAAATCATCTGTTTCCTTCAGCCTATAGCCTTCAGTCTAAACACCTAAATAATTACACTTATATTATCATCAATTCTCTAAAAGAGTTGAAATTAATATCTATCAAATGTTATGTCAAGCAAAAATAATACATTAACAAAGTATAAATAATGACAACTTCAACAAACAAAACAGACATTAAAGAGTTAACCAGAGAACAACTGGCTTCATGGCTTGAAGATCGTGACATAGAGAATTATCGCGCAGGACAGATCCTTAAATGGATTTACAATCGCCAGGCAGACACATTTGATATAATGACAAATCTTGGGAAAGAGATCAGAAAACTGCTTTCTCTTAATTTTACTATTAACCGACTTGATAGAATTCACATTGAAAGATCGCGGGATGGTTCCAGAAAGTACCTTTTTAGACTTGAAGACGGAAATCATATTGAGAGTGTGCTGATTCCGGAAAAGGATCATTATACACTTTGCATATCAAGTCAGGTGGGCTGTGCACAGGGTTGCAGATTCTGTCTTACCGCAAAAGGCGGTTTTGTGCGCAATTTATCAAAAAGTGAAATAATAGCTCAGGTACGAGACATCTTAAAAGATCAAATTAGCTCAAAACGCATTACAAATATTGTTTTTATGGGAATGGGAGAACCTCTGGCTAATTTT
Source organism: Deltaproteobacteria bacterium (assembly GCA_030272815.1). Classification (GTDB taxonomy): domain Bacteria; phylum Desulfobacterota; class Desulfobacteria; order Desulfobacterales; family ETH-SRB1; genus B13-G4. The sequence continues at coordinate 18,746 of JAJSZT010000041.1, read as the reverse complement.
CAAAATGTTATAAAAGCTATTCACACTATTACTGAAGCTGATTTTGGACTTGGATTTTCGAGCCGCAGAGTTACGGTCTCAACAGCGGGTCTTGTATCAAAGTTTTCTGCTCTGGGGAATGAAACAAGGGTTAACCTTGCAGTATCATTGAACGCAACAGATAATAAAACTCGCAACTTTCTTATGCCTGTAAATAAGAAATATCCAATAGAAGAGTTGCTTGATGCATGCCGCAGGTATAATTTAAGACCGGGCAGCAAAATAACGTTCGAATATATTCTGATAAAGGGAATAAATGATTCAGCAGAGAATGCAAACCGGCTTGCTGAGCTGCTGAGAGGGATACGCTCAAAAATTAATCTTATACCCTTTAATGAACACGAGGGCAGTGACTTAAGGCGACCGGAAGAATCAGTAATAAGTAACTTCAGGGAAATCCTGGTTAAAAAGGGCTGCACTACTATGGTCCGCCGCAGCAAGGGCGAGGATATATCGGCAGCATGTGGACAGCTTAGCGCAAATAGCATTTCTCATGAACAACTCATAAAATGATGCATAAATAAGCAGTATTGTAAAACATTAATTGCTTTGATTTATGAGCCATACAACACTTTGTAGAAGGTATTTATAATAAAATTCTTATGAGTTGTTCACCCTTCGGGCAAGCCGATTTCACCGCATCCGCTGTGTTGCAGGCCATTCGCAGTGAAATGCCACGGCTTCATGGCCTGCGCCTTGCGCCTACGGCAAACTTGGCTTGTGAGAAATATTGGCGAATAGCACATAACTCACAGGTGTAATACGTTCAAAACAGGAAACTGTTTGAGAGTTAGAGGGGGCGTGAGTTTGAGTTATATTAAGAGCTTTTTGACTTCTTCTGGAGATATTGCTGTTACTTTTATTATTTCACTTCCGCACGAGTTAACAACCTGCGCATCAACCTTTGTATCGCCCGGCGCTTTGCTGTAACCGGCGCAGATTGATGCCGTTTTTATGAGAATGTCTTTACTTGCTCTGTGCGGTACCAGAACTATCGGGCCTGGGAAATCTTTTACTTTTATAACAGTATCCTTGGATGGATTGTGATATTTTATTATTTTTTCGTTGTCCTGTTTGGTACGTCCTATAATTAGTTTTGTATTATTGTCAAAACGAAGATGTCTGCCATATTTCAACAGATGCAGTTCTTTTTCAGTGTATGTGTTCTGGTGTCCCAAAAGATCCTTGAGGCGGGCTGAATATCCTTTATCAGTAAGAAGACAACCTCCTGCCGGATTAGGATATTCTGTAATGCCGAATTTTTCAGCGAGTTTTATCTGGGGCTTGCGTGATCTTCCCGAAATATCGAGCAGCAATTCCCTGTTTACGAGACCCTCTTTTTCAGGAATAGTTAAAGGCAGCCTCCTGGCGCTCAAAGGCCGAAGTATATAGCCGTCAATGCCCGAATGTTTCTCCACATAACGGAGAGATGCTTTAGTCTGAGACATGGGGCGCTGGCCAAGCACTTCGCCGCTGAAAACAAAATTAAAGCCTTTGTTTTTCATTATTGTGCCTGCAAGTCTGAACATCAGAGCATGGCAGTCCATGCAGGGATTCATATGCTTCCCGTATCCGCATGGGGGATTTTTCAGCATTTCAAGATAGACCTGAGTGATATTTTTTATTGTTATAGGTATTTTTGTTTTGTATGCGGCCTGCCGTGCCTTTGCTGATGAGAAAAATGGTGTTTCAAAAGATATCCATTCAACCTCTATACCCTGATCGCGCAGAATTAGCGCCGACAGGATGCTGTCCAAACCACCGGAGCTTAGACCCAATGCACGAACTTTTTTTAAAGATGATGTCATAACGGTACAAGATAGTGATGAATATTAAAACACGTTCAGATAAGATTCGTAAAATACTAAGAATGACCTTTCCAAATGTCAAGACACAGCTTAAACACAGAGATCCCTTTGAGCTTCTTGTGGCCACCATGCTTTCCGCCCAGTGTACAGATAAACAGGTTAATTCAGTAACAAAAGAATTATTTAAAAACCTGAAAACTTCTTATGATTTCGCCAATGCCTCCAATAAGACAATTGAGGAGCTGATCCGTCCAACCGGCTTTTTCCGAAACAAGGCAAAGAATATCAAAAACAGTTCGAGGATATTGATTGAAAAACACAAAGGCAATGTTCCTGAATCATTGGATGAATTGATAAAGCTGCCCGGAATAGGGCGCAAAACAGCAAATGTTGTTTTGGGCAGCGCCTTTGGAATTCCGGGGATAGCTGTGGATACTCATGTAGCAAGGATTTCAAAAAGACTTGGCCTGACGGAAAACATAGACCCTGTTAAAATTGAGTTCGATCTTATGAAAATAATTCCCAAAAAGGACTGGAGCCACTTTTCATTGCAGCTTGTTTACTTTGGCAGAGCTGTTTGCAAGGCAAGAAACCCAAGTTGTAAAGTCTGCCCATTGAATGATCTGTGTAACTATAAAAAATAATATCAATATTTCACCAGGAATGCGGGACGTCCAGAAAGCGGGACGTCCAGAAATAAGTAAATAACTTGACATTAAGTTATATTATTAATAGTAGACTTACATGCCTAGATCAGCCCGCCTGGACGCACCTGGTGTTTTACATTCTCGTTCCCAGGCTCCGCCTTGGAATGCATACCCAAAGGCTCTGCCTTACGCACCAAAAACTCACTAAAATATAATATGAAAAACCGAACTTCTTATGGGAAGAAGCAGATATAAAATCATAGAGAGCGGCAAAACATATTTCATAACAAGCAGTGTTATGAACTGGCTTTCCCTGTTTGCCCTGCCGGCGCTGGCCGGAATTGTCATTGATTTGTTGAATTTTCTGCAACAACAGCAAAGAATCAAAATTCATGCCTGGGTTTTAATGGAGACTCATATACATCTTGTTGCAACATCTGCAAATATATCCAGTGAAATGAGAAAAATTAAATCATATACTGCAAGGTGTATTGTCGATTACCTGAAAGCCAATGGACCTGAATTTTTGCTGGAGCAGTTAAAGTTTTATAAAAAAAAAGCATAAAAAAGATCAAATTTATCAGGTCTGGCAGGAAGGTCTTCATCCAAAGCTCATCCTGGATGAAAAAATGCTGACCGGAACTATAGAGTATATCCACTATAATCCTGTTAAACGAGGATATGTTGACAAACCTGAGCATTGGAGATATTCCAGCGGCTGTGACTATATCGGGTTAAAAGGATTGGTGGCAGTAAAACCGCTAGTCTAAAAAAGGCAGAGCCTTGAGGCATGCATTCCCAGGCAGAGCCTGGGGACGAGGGCTGATAAAGACCAATCCAGCTATAACTCGCAAAGTACTGGCGGAAAAAACCGGCCTTACACTGGATGGGGTAAAATATCATATAGATAAACTGCGTGAACAGGGTGTTATCAGGCATGTAGGGGCTACGAAGAAAGGCTATTGGGAAGTGATGGAGAATTACGTGTGAAAATTGGTGACCTCTTAGATTTTGAACATGGAAAAGGTCTTACAAAAAAACGCTCAATTTAGGTTAAAGTCTGGAAAACAAAAAAGGGCTTAGAAAATTATCTAAGCCCTTGATATCATTCTGGTAGCGGGGAGAGGATTTGAACCCCTGACCTTCGGGTTATGAGCCCGACGAGCTACCAGACTGCTCCACCCCGCATCAATGAAAAAAACAAAATAGATATATTAAGAGAGATTGTCAAGCTGTTTTTTTAGCATTTAATAACTGTTCAAATACCTTCTTGAAACGCTCAATGTCTTCCCGTCTGTCTTTATTATTATGTTTTTGCTTATAAAGCACGTACTTAGTCCGGCTGGTGTGCCCGGATATTATTTCTAATGATGTCTTTGGAACCTTAAAGCATTTTGCAAGAAATTTAATACACATTTTGTTGGCGGCGCCATCTACCGGAGGAGCTGTGAGCTTGATTTTAATTGCATCACTGTAAATTCCTGTGATCATATTTTTTGAAGACTTTGGTTGAATAAAGACCTTGAAAAATATGCCCTGCGGGTTTTCCTGCAAAAATAACGTGTTGTCTTGCATTATTTTTCAAAGGTCTCTCTTGATATTGTTAATTATACTGGTCGATGAAATATTTTCTATTACAGGAATAAGGGCAACTCTTCCACCATATTGTTCGACAAGTTCGTGTCCAAAAACTTCTTCAGAACTATAATTACTGCCCTTTGTTAGTATGTCGGGCTGTATGATTTGAATGAGTTTTTCAAGTTCGTTTGAAGAAAAGACCACAACATAATCAATGCTGTCAAGTGCGCCAAGCATTCTGACGCGCTCACTTTCACAAATTACGGGTCTTCCCGGCCCCTTAAGCGATTTTACTGAATCATCATCGTCAATGGCAACTGTAAGAATGTCACCAAGCTGTTTTGAAGCAGAAAAAAGCATGATATGGCCTGCGTGTAACAGGTCAAAACAGCCGTTAGTCAAAACAATCTTTTTGCCGTTTTTTTTCAATTCCTTTGTTAATGATTCAAGTTCCGTTAATGTTTTTTGTTTAAATATAGTGTAATCAGAATAGGGCGTTAAAGCTGAGGCAAGTTCTTTGTTTGAAACAGTGGCGGTTCCAACTTTGCCTACAACAATTCCGGCAGCGGTGTTTGCTATGGCTGCGCTGTCTTTTAATGATGCTCCTGATGCCAATGCGAGCCCTATAACAGCGAGTACAGTATCTCCTGCTCCTGAAACGTCATAGACCTGTCTGGCTTTTGCACTGATTTTATAAGCTTCTTTGTTTCTTTCAAACAGAACCATCCCGTCCTTGCCGCATGTGATAAGCAGGTTCTCTATGCTAACAGTATCAAGGATTTTATTCCCTGCTTTTATGAGAGCTGATTCATCTGAAATTTCGGTTCCAGTTGCAAGCGCTGCTTCTTTTCTGTTTGGAGTAAGCAAAGATACTCTTGAATATTTTGAAAAATCGAGTCCTTTTGGATCAGCAATCGTTATTTTTTTGTGCTTTTCAGCAGATTTGATCAGTTTTGAAAGCAAGGATTTTGTTATAAGTCCTTTCCCGTAATCGGAAATAAGAACCAGATAAGCAGAGGAGATTTTTTCTTCAATAAATTTTGCAAGGAGTTCAAAAGTTTTGGCTGATATTTCTCTTTTTGTTTCCCTGTCGATTCTGAGCACATGCTGATTTGCGGCAATAATTCTTGTCTTTCTGGTAGTCGGCCTGTCGGGTTCCTGAACAACGCCTGTTGTATCAACCCCTAGTTCATTTAACTTTTTTAGCAACAGGTTACCGTGCCTGTCGGTGCCGGTTATACCTATCACTGACACTTTTGCGCCAAGTTCAACAAGATTATTTACAACGTTGCCGGACCCGCCTAATGTATAATTTTCATTTTTGACCGATACTACCTGGACAGGTGCTTCAGGTGATATCCGGTCAACATCTCCCCATAAATATTCATCGACCATCAAATCTCCGACAACGAGGATTTTGCATTTATTAAATTTTGTTAAGTATGTATTCATACTAAAAGTTTCTCAAATAAATCATTGTGCTATAATTTTAATGACTTAGATAGAATTCTTGTATATTTTTTTAGAATTTTGATCTTTACTGAAAAGTGCATTTGCTTCGATTTGATGACAATATGTATTAAATGTAATGGTATTATAATTTGATAATGTGGAATGACCCGGAATCATGACAAGGTTCGGGGTGAATATCCCGGAGTAACAGGCAATGTGGATTTCAGCCAGTCCCTCAAGCATATTCATCCCAATTCTACCATTTATAAATATCTTTCGACGATCAATTCCACGGATCATGATGTGATGCAGGACACTGGGTGCGTCAAGACGGGTTTGTCTTGGCATGGGATTTGTTTCGCATTTACGCTTCTTTTGTCAACTTAATTTTTTACCAGCGACCCCATTTCATCCAGCGTCCTTATTTTCACCCATTCTACGTTACCGCTTCAGCGTTTTTCCATCCATTAAGAACCCTATTTACTTTTTTCAGACAATTGCAAAGTGACTATAGCGTCCAGCCATACGTCAGCCATCTTGGCATAGCCGGCATCGTTAGGATGTACCTTATCGTCGGGGTTTGTAGACATATCATCCGGATAATCAAGGGCGTTCTCCATGTCGACAACAATAATATTATCGTCCTCACGAGCATCCGCCAAGTCTTGAATGGCACTATTGAGATCTATGATATTTTGAATTGGCTCCTTCTGATTGATGATGCGGGCCAAGATGACAATAATATCTGTATGCGTGCCCTTTTCATACCGATCAATCCTGTCGAGAATCAGATCAATTTCTTCGGCAATATCTTTCGGAGCTTGCCCTCCTGAAATATCATTAGTTCCAATATGAAGCAGTACGACTTCTGCCGGATTATCTTTCAGCCATTGATAAATCGAAAAGGCAATCTCATCTGCATGCCAGCCACCATGTCCCTCATGGTCATTGTCAAAACCTGATGGACCGTGATTAAGGCTACCGACGAAATCAAACGCATAATCCTCCGACAACAGACCAGTCTCCAGATTGCTTCGATAGCCACCCAAGTCACTATTGTTACCATTATATCCGAGAGTAATTGAATTGCCGAGCGGCATAATCCTCAGGACATCTTCTTTATGAGTTTTCGGATGTGCTTTCACTTTTGTACACGCCTTCTTGTAATGGTCGATGGCTTTGTCGTACTTGCCCATGTCGTAGTTATCTTGGGCTTTGACCATCTCGCGCTCTGCCTCAGCGATTTTCTTCAATGCCTTATGACACTCAGAATCGTCGTTGTCATTTTCATAACAGCCGGTAGCTAATGCTTCCGCGATAGCCTGATCAATCGCCGTTCGGGCCAAACGTTCGTTCATGCTGACAAGAGTGGCGATAGTATTCGAGATGTCCGGATCAGCGACATTCATCAACGCTTTGACCGCTTTCTTCGAGTCTTCAAAGACCTTTGGGACATTTTTGCAAAGGGTCAGGTTTTTTTGGATGTACTCGATCGCCTTGTTAATTTCTTTATCAACATTTTCGTCATTGGTCGGGAGAAGCGCATACAAATACTCTACGATAATTACATTGTAGTAGTGTTGTTGGATTTCTTCGAGAGACAGTGCTTTATTGTACAGAACCACCTCGTCTATCATGCCGCTAAAGTGATAACTGCCAAGTAAATGCCCTATGTTCAATGGAGCTGTCGGCGAGGCAAACCCATCAGTATATATTTTGTCCGTTGAGTCCGCAAGTTCGCCATCTACATAAAGGAAAATTTGATCTTCAATCGCATTTCGTACCGCCACAACATGATGCCACACATCATCCGCCAAATTCGTGTCATCTACAAGATAACCAGTAGTTTCCCCTGATGAATCCTTTAACATAAAACAAGCGTAACCAGATTCATTGTGGACTCCAACCCACCAATGTAGCAGATTTGTTTTATCATCATCATCTCTGCCGACAATAACCTCGTTATTGTAGGAGCCGGAATCTGGCGGTGGTGGTAACCTTCTCATCCAAAATTCAATGGAAAAACTGTCGTTTATTCCCCAGTTTAAAGTAGCATCTGCCGGCACATTAATTTTCGTGTTTTCGCCGTCAAACAGTTGCCCACCACCTATGATACCGGTATCAGAAGCGACGGGACACTCTTCGCCGCATAGGCCATCGTTACCACCATAGGAGTCAATATATTTACCACTGATAGTCTCATCCAGCTTCCAGTAAGAGAGCATTCCGTCTGGGCAATACGTTAACGGCTTGTCAGCCAGGGCCGCATTTCCAGTCGTAAGAACAAAGGCTAACGTGCCCATTACTAATAGTGCATAAAAACGAGTTTTGATCCAACGGTACATCATTTTTTCCCTCCTTAATAAATAGATAAATAAAAAATTAAAAGCATTATAGCAAAAAAGTAACAAAACCTTATTCGATTAATTGCCACCCATTTTCGATAGCAATGGTTAGGGCTCGCTCAAAAATAACTTGGCATTTTTGCATCCCAACTTCACCATATCTTTAACCGATCTTCATTCGCAAAAATCCTCGAAATAGCTCGCTATTCCTGCGGTTTTGCTCAATCAGATCGATTAAATCTACGGCAAATTTGGGCGCAAATTCTACCAAGTTATTTTTGAGCGAGCCCTTACTCTACTTTACATAGCATTGGGGGTAGGTCTGATCTTCATAGCAATACGACGACTTGTTTGTGATACCCCGGAAGTTTCAATATACAAAAAACGTGTATCAAAGCTCCATATTTTTTGACCTGTGCTGTTATGTGATTCCTAAGTCCTTCCGAATGTACTAATCCTCATCGATAGATTCCTGTAACGGATCTTCCCTCAAGGAATTACAAAAATCGCAATAGTTTCAAAGGCTTAAAAAAGGCGTGGTGGCTACATCTGTAAACCTCCACAATTGCTCTCTATTTATCTCATGTGTTGATCTTGAAAGCAAATAAAAAAAGCATTTTTTAGTGGCTACGCATTTTGGGGTACTTTTCGTTGTTTTGTTAATATATTCAATTTGTTACGTCAAATTCAGAGCTGTTTCCCAGGGGAGGATCCGCTGTAAAGGCGGGTTTATCCCGCCCAAAGCGGTTTGGAGGGTGGCGTAAAGCCGCTCCTACAAAAATACAATATGATTACAGTCTGAAAGTTCACCCTAATGGTACTGTTTTAAACAATTACAAGATGTTAAGTCGTTTGGGAAACTTTTATTCATAAACATTTTTTTGCAATAAGTTCTATTAATAATTTCGGCGGACGAACAACGCGGCCGTTGCGGTCAGTAAAGGCATGCCTGGTTTTTCCTTTTGCGAGTATTGTATTTCCTTGTTCACTTAATATGAGATAATTAAAGTTCATACTAGCTTTAACGCTTGTGTCTAAAGAAGTTTCTATTATCAGAACATCATCGTAATGTGCAGGAAATAAATACTTGCAATAGACCTCTGAGACAGGCAGAAAAATTCCCCTTTCTTCAATTTCTTTGTAAGTAAGTCCCAGATACCTGAAAAATTCTGTGCGACCTATTTCAAACCAGCGCAAGTAATTTGAATGATAGGCAATACCCATATTATCCGTATCGCCGTAAATTACACGGTATGTTATTTTATGGGTTATCATAATGTCCTAAATAATTTTTTTGATAATATTTTTTAACTCTTCATATGAATATGATGCAGTAAGTTCGGGGAACTCATTTTTTATATTATCCGGCGGCCGGAAAAAAATACCTGTATCAGCTTCTTTGAGCATGGAAACATCGTTATATGAGTCGCCGACAGCTATTGTTTTGTAATTAAGGTTTCTTAGAGATAGTATCGCCTGCCGCTTGCCGTCTTGCAGGCGCAGGGCATACCCATTAATTGAGCCGTCAGAATCTATTTGCAAAGAATTACAAAAAAGAGTTGGCCATCCAAGTTTTTTCATTAAAGGTCCTGCGAATTGAACAAATGTATCTGAAGCAATTATCACCGGGACGCATGATCGGAGCCACTCAAGAAATTCCACTGCACCTTCAAGCGGTTCCATAGAATCTACAACTTCTTTAATATCATCTATCTTCAGGCCATGTTTATGAAGAATGGAAAGTCTTTTTTTCATCAATACATCATAATCAGGTATATCACGCGTAGTCAGTTCAAGTTCCTTAATGCCGGTCTTTTGGGCTACATTTATCCATATTTCAGGGACAAGAACTCCTTCCAAATCTGAGCAGACAATATACATATTTTTCCACCTAACTATAATATATAACCGTTCACGGTTGTCGGTTCACGGTTGTCGGTTTACGGCTCACACTTTTTTCAATGAACTATGCAAGGAAACATTTTAACCGTGAACTGTAAACTGTTAACCGTAAACCGTTATCACATTAATCTTGACTGTTTTTATCCTCGATTCGTATGAGAATCGGTTTGTCTCTTGCAATCTCAAGGGAAGTAATTTCAGACAAAGCTTTTTTTACGCCGGCTTCTCTGGCGAGATGCGTCAGCATGACTATTGGAACCGAACCTTTTGATTTCCGTCCTTTCTGATGGACAGACTTAATACTGATGCCATGATCGCCTAAAATGCCTGATATCTTCGAAAGTACGCCGGGCTGATCCAGAACCGAAAACCTGAAATAATAGTTGGTAAGGATTTCGTCAACAGGCATAACAGGAATTTTTTTAATGTTTTCCATTTGGTATGAAAGCAAAGGGACTCTTTTCCTGGCGCCGGATAAAAGGTTACGTGCAAGATCAACAGTATCGCTGACTACAGCGCTGGCAGTAGGCATCATGCCTGCTCCATGCCCGTAAAGCATTATATTTCCCACAGCGTCGCCGGACACTGCAATTGCATTTAACGCGCCGTTGACATTGGAAAGAAGATTGTCAAAGGGAATCATAGTAGGATGTACTCTTGTTTCGACTTTATTCCCCATGTTTTTGCTGATCGCAAGGAGTTTTATCCTGTATCCAAACTGTCCAGCGAACTCAATGTCAAGGGGGGTAATTTCAGAAATTCCCTCAATATAAATATCGTTAAGATTGATTTCCGTTCCATAGGCAAGTGAAGACAATATGGCTAGTTTGTGAGCTGTGTCAATGCCCTCCACATCCAGGGTTGGATCTGCCTCTGCAAATCCGTTCGCTTGTGCTTCGGACAGAGCGTTTTCAAAGCTGCTCTTATCATCTGTAATTTTTGAAAGAATATAATTGCATGTACCGTTTAAAATACCAATCATTGAATTAATCTGGTTTCCGACTAGACTCTCACGCAAAGTTTTGATAATTGGTATACACCCGCCAACACTTGCTTCAAAGGCAAGATCAACACCTTTTTCATCTGCTGCTTTGAATATGGCATTGCCGTGGCTTGCAAGAAGTGCCTTATTCGCAGTAACGACATGCTTTCCATTATTAATGGCTCTTAAAATTAACTCTTTTGCAATTCCTTCTCCTCCAATCAGCTCGATAATAATATCAATTTCTGAATCGTTAACAACTCCTAAAGCATTGGTAGTCAGAACGCCTTCATTGAATTTTATTCCTCTGTCTTTCTTAATATCTATGTCGGCAATACGTTTCAGATTCAGAGCCGCTCCAACCCGTGAGCTTATAAGATCTTTGCTTTCAATAAGAATTTTTGCAGTACCTGTACCAACTGTACCGCAACCGAGTAAGCCTATATTTATTTCTTTCATACCAATCCTTTTTTTCATTATAACCAACGACAAGCTATGCGCCTTGCATTGAAGGTTATAAGTTTCTGACATATCGTAATAATTCTTGATTAATTATAATAATAAAAAATTTATGTCAAAAAAATTGTTTTGACTTTTAAGCTGATTCAATTTAGTTTTCAAGTTTTATAAGGCTGTGATAATAATTTGGGGAGATTTATATGACTGATTCTCTTACTTACGCTGATGCAGGGGTAGATATAGACAAAGCGAATGCCCTGATCAATAAAATTAAAGAAATAGCAAAACAAACCCCCAGATCTGGTGTTATTGGTGAAATAGGAGGGTTTGGGGGCCTTTTTTCGCTCAATATTGCCGGTATGGAAAAGCCGGTGCTTGTTAGCTCGACAGACGGTGTTGGTACAAAACTTAAAATTGCTTTTATGATGGATAAGCATGATACAGTTGGTATCGATCTTGTTGCCATGTGCGTTAATGACATTGCTGTTCAGGGGGCAAAACCGCTTTTCTTTCTTGATTATCTTTCAACAGGCAAGCTGAAAACAGATACTGTAACTGAAATCATAAAGGGAGTTGCTGAGGGTTGCAGGCAGGCTGTATGCGCTCTAATAGGTGGCGAAACTGCTGAAATGCCTGGATTTTATAAAGACAATGAATATGATCTGGCTGGTTTCGCTGTAGGAATCGTAGATAATGCTAAAATTATTGATGGTTCCGAGATTCACGCAGGCAATAAAGTTATTGGTATTGGATCAAGCGGGCTTCACAGTAATGGATATTCACTTGCACGCAAGATATGCTTTGATATTTTAAAGTTGAAAATTGATGACCATGTGCCTGAGTTAGGCAAAAGTTTGGGAGAAGAACTGATTATTCCAACGAAAATATATTCAGACACTATTTATCGTATTTACAGAGATCTCCCTGTCTTGGGTCTTGCACATATAACAGGTGGAGGTATTGGCGATAACATCCTTCGAATCATACCTGAATCCTGTAATGTTGTGATAAGAAAGGGAAGCTGGGATATTCCTCCTGTTTTTCCATTTTTACAGCAGGCCGGTAAGATATCTGAAAAAGAAATGCTACGCACTTTTAATAATGGTATCGGTATGATAGCTGTATTGCCCGAAGAAGTTGCCCAGGATGTGCTGGAAAGACTCAGCGCTATGGGCGAAAAGACCTATATTATAGGAGAAATTGTTGAAAGAAAAAATTCAGATAGTCGTATTGAATGGATTTAATTACCTTTTCCTTCCTCAGATTTTTTTGTAACATGAATCACTTCCAAAACTCCCATTTCATATCCGCAATCTGTTTTATAGATCGTATAAAGATTTTCATGCCTGGTTATCGAGCAAGATATAGAATTGGTCAAGCGGCTCACATTATAGCTCGCCTGTTTATTTTAATCATTATTTTGACTGCCATTCCTGTTTGTGTTTGCGCTGAGATTCAGGATAGATTCTTCGAGGATGATTCTGCAGAACCATGGCATATCGTTGCAGACGAAATGAACTACGACCATAAAACAGATCAATATGTTGCAAAAGGCAATGCGGTCATAACAAAAAAAGGCAGAAAACTGACCGCTGATTTTGTTCGTTTTAATTATAATACCATGGAGGTTCTTGCAGTTGGTCACGTGATAATGACAGCAGGGGAGGATGTCTTAATCGGTGAGCGCATGGAAATGGATTTGGAGGCTGAGATTGGGACAATCTATAATGGAACTGTATTTCTTAAAGAAAACCATTTTTATATAAAAGGTAATAAGATAAAAAAGCTGGGGGAAAACAGCTATTTTGTTGATAAAGCCAGCCTGACGTCATGTGACGGTGAAAGGCCGGCATGGAAAGTTACTGGAAGAAATCTGAAAGTTACGCTGGAAGGTTATGGTTTTGTTAATCATGCAGCTCTTTGGGCAGGAAATGTTCCTGTGTTGTATACTCCTTTTCTTGTTTTTCCAGCCAAACGAAAACGCCAGTCAGGTTTACTGCCGCCACAAATTGGATATTCAAAGCGAAAATGGGAGGAATATAACCAGCCTTTTTACTGGGCTATAAATGAAAGCTCGGATGTAACCTTTTATTTATATCACATGGGGCGTCGTGGAGATAAAGTTGCTTTTGAATACAGATATGTTTTAGACAATAATTCCAAAGGTACTATGATGTACGATTTTTTGAAAGATAAAAAAGTAGATGATGGTACCCAAGACTTTGAGGAAACAGGCACCTTACAGTCTATCAAGGAATGGGGTTATAGGGGAGATGATTTTTTGCGACCCAATAGCGACCGCTACTGGTTCAGATGGAAGCATGATCAGGCCATGCCTTTTGGTTTTTCTGCAAAATTAGATATAGATATTATTAGTGATCAGGATTACTTGCATGAATTCAAACATGGATACACAGGGTTTGGAGAAACAAGTGATTATTATTCTGATAATTTTGGCAGAGATATAGATGAATACGATGATTCCACAAGGGTAAACAGCTTGAACATTAACAAGAGCTGGTCACAGTATAGCCTTAATGCTGAGTTGCGATGGTATGATAATGTCATTAATCGACGCCAGGGGGGTGTGGATACAACTTTACATAAACTGCCGTTAGTTGAATTTAATGCATCAAAGCAGCAGATATATAAAACACCTTTTTATACAGATTTCGATTCTGAATATTTGTACTCTTACAATAAGGATGGGAACAGGTTCCATTGCCTGGATTTGTATCCAAGGTTTTATCTTCCTTACAATTTCAGAAGTTATTTTAGTTTTGAACCATCTTTTGGGTTTAGAGAGACGGTTTGGTATGTTGATGATTTCTCGGATGGGACAATAGAAACAAATAAGATATTGAACAGGCAGATTTATGACATAAAATTGGATCTATCTACCGAAATTTATAAGATATACAATATAAATGGAAAGAACATAAACAGAATCAAACATTCAATTGAGCCGCAAATTATTTATGAATACATACGTGAGCAGGACCACGAAGAATATCCAGACAGTATTGGGAAGAACAACGTGGTTACCTACTCAATTACAAACACCTTTACCTCAAGATCAAAGGAAAATCCGGAACAAAAAAACGGGGTTGTGGATGAAGAAAATGATGAGCCTGTAAGTTATAATTATAACCAGTTCTGCCGTTTTTTGATAGAACAGGGTTATGACATTGGTGAGGCAAGGGATGACAATCCTGAGCCGTTTTCTCCCATTTATGCTGAACTTGAGCTTTCACCTGCAAAATATTTGTCTTTGCAGGCTGATGCAGAATGGTGCCAGTATGAAGATTCTCTCCTGTCTCGTAATGTTGCAGTAGCTTTATCGGATTATCGAGGGGACAGGTTGTTTGTTGAACACAGATATGCACTTGATTCAAGAGAGTCTATTTATTATAATATTAATTTAAAAATGTTAGACAGCCTTGAAGTATTTGGTGAATATGAACGTAATATATATGATGGTAGAGATATAAGAAGCGTTATTGGGTTTTTATATGAATCACAGTGCTGGTCTATCAGGTGTTTTTACGAAGATGAGGAGGAAAGTGACCGCAGATATGGATTTATAGTTAGTCTTTATGGGTTAGGAGAGATAGGTACAGAATTATCAGGCCGTCATGTGGAAGGACCTCATTGACAGATAATCAAGAAAAAAACTTGACATAAGATAATTTGTGATGCTATTGGTTCACTGCTTGAGACCAATAATTTTCTTAATATTTTGGGCGTTTTAGTAAATTGTGAGTATTATCATCCCTATTCCACTGTAAAGCGAGGAAGATATGAGAAAGAAAACAGGAATTTTATTTTCGTTATTGGTGCTGATTATTTACAGCTCCGGCGCATTGGCAGCAAACCAGGAAGGCTTCTCGCTTTCGGATTCTGATTGTATTAAATGTCACGACAAACAACCTGCGACAATAGCTGCCAGCGGGAATAAGCATAAAACAGAAGTCGGCTGTCTGGATTGCCATACAGAGCACCCGCCTGAGGGTAAAAATGCTATTCCTGAGTGCAGTGTATGTCATAGCGACAGTCCTCATTATGAACTTGAAAATTGCGGATCATGTCATTCAGATACCCATGCTCCTATGGATTTAAAAATAGAAGGCGAAGTATCAGATCCCTGCCTGACATGCCATGAAAAGCAAGGACTTGAAGTAAAAGAAAAGCCCAGCGCCCATACCAACCTGGCATGCAATGAATGTCACACAAAACACCGTTATATCCCAGAATGCATGGAATGCCATGAAAAACATACCGAAGATATGAACGTAGATGCCTGTCTTTCATGCCATCCCGTACATATGCCACTTGTTATAACTTATGATCAGGAAACACCTTCGCATTACTGTGCCGCCTGTCACGGCGAGGCATATACGTTGTTGAACAATAATGCAACCAAGCATAAGGATTTATCATGCGTCTATTGTCATAGAGATGTTCACAAGATAGTTCCGTCATGTATTTCATGTAAGATACCCCATGGCGAACCCCATCCGAGTAAGATGTTAAGTAAATATCCTGAATGCGGGCAATGCCATGGTATAGCCCATGATTTGAAAAATTAATGGAGGTAATGTAGATGAAGAGTGTAAAAAAAGGAGTCATAGCTTTTGTTGCAGCACTATTACTTGTTGCCGTGGGATGTCAGAAGGCCGTTGTACCGTCGTCTGCTGAAGCCGAATCTGTTCAGGGTAAAGAGGCGGCAGTAACCGATATCGCCAAAAAAGAAAAGAAAAAGGTCGCCAAGCTATATAATATTCAGCCTCAACCTCTTCATAGGGTAGCCCAGTGTGCACAATGTCACATAGGTGTATTTGAGCGCATTAAAGATGCTGGTGGAAAACATCAGATAGAATGTGTTGACTGCCATAGAGAGTTCCATGTTTTTAACCCCAAAAAGCGTCCATATCAGACAGCCATACCGCAATGTGAAACCTGTCATGGAGTATTTCACGGCGAGGGCACAAAAGAAACTCCATTAGTGGATTGTGATTCATGTCATACAGATCCTCATGCGCCACTGATTATTCCTGGTTCAGCATTAGGCAATGATGCCTGCATGTCTTGTCATACAAAAGAGACCAAACAGATTACTGATAATGTCAGCAGACATACAACTGAGGTTGCATGTTCGGATTGTCATCACGTAAAACACGGCTACATACCCAAATGTAATGAATGCCACGAGTCTCACAGTCCAGGTTTTGCGATGGATGATAATGCTTGTATGAGTTGTCACCCTGTTCATATGCCCGCTAAGATAACCTATAGCGAGAAGGATACGCCAAATCTTATTTGTGCAGGCTGCCATGATCAGGCATACGACTTACTGCAGAATAATTACACCAAGCACACTGATGTTAAGTGTTCAGAATGTCATTCAGCACATAAGAGAATACCTTTGTGCAGCGAATGTCACGGCATGCCTCATTCAGAGAGGATGATGCAGGATACAACCAAGTGCGGCGATTGCCATGGCATAGCTCATAATTTACCTGTAAATTAGTTAATCTCCGATGATAACTAACCTCTTCTACATAATATGGTAGAGGATGAAAGTTATTAAAAGCGTTATTTATTATAATAGATACAGCCGAATCACCTTTAGTGTGGTTCGGCTGTTGTTTTTTGAATGCGAGATTTTGTGATTCTGTATAGCGGGCGTTTCTCCCGGTTCCCCGGTCCACTGAGGAACCAGGAGAAAGATTGATTTGGAGAGAAAAGGCTTGATTGGTCTAATTAATCTTTTTCAGAGTGGCATTTGAAACAACCAGTACCGTCGTTACCGCCGCCACTATCATTACCAGCGACCATGCCGTCATAATCCCAACGGAGCATATCGTTATAAGGACTGCCGTGCGCTCTGTGGCAGGACAGACACATAACCATATCAGTGCTGCCTACAGTATTTGATACAGTATTTAAAGCAGCCCTCGCTACAGGAACATTAGGATCGTAAATAGTATAAGCTGAGTATTCTCCCTCAGATGGTAGTACCGCATCAGATGGATGTCTAATCCAGTTGCTATTCGTGTCCACCTGGGTATGGAAATTGCCGTGACAGCCGGTACAATAGGCGGTCATGGTATTTCCACCAATACCAAAGGTGCCGTTGAAGCCACCAAAAGTGTTACTGCCTGCTTTTCCAAGGTACTCGTTATGATCGTCAGCACCTTTAGTGAATTGCCAGTCACTGTCTTCAATGCCTTCAACACCAGAACCATCTCCAGTCTCATGTCCGGAAAGGAATCTGAAATAACCATTTGCCTTTACAGCAGAAGTACCGGCAGCCTGTTGAGGAGCGTGGTGTTTAGGATCAAGGTGGCAACCTTCGCATCCGGTAGCGACTTCTGTTGTGTTATACAGAGATTCATGGCAAGTAGTAGAACTGCACCCTGCCGCTAAACCTAAATCACCAGGCGCTACACTTAAAGCATTATCTTTAGTCATACCAGGAATTCCCTTTACATTGTGACCTTTTGCGTCATCAGTAACAACCCACTTAAAGTTACCACCAGCCAAAGTCTCACTAGCATAGTCTACACCCACTGTATTATAGACATAAGGAGCAGGGTTGGATCCGTCATTGGTTCCAGTATGGCAACCCACGCAGCTACCCCTTGTCAGGTAGGGATACACACCGCTGGTGACGTCTATTTCGGTGTTAATAATCATGTGAGTGCCGCCCTGACTGTTGTGCATTGTATGGCAGTTGCCGCACATACCGGTTACTTTTGCATAACCTATCCCCCCTCCCCCAATGAGCAGGGATATCACAATTGCCAAACTCCATGATATTTTTTTTCTTTTCATAAACATAGCTTTTTCCTTTCTTTTTTTAATCCGCAGATTATGTAGATTTTTGCGAGTTGTCGGGTTTAATTTCCCAAATTTTTATTGATTTAAGAAGCAAGTGTTGTGCCAGATAAGGAGCAAGTGTTGTACCACATAATATTTATTTTAATAAAGTTGACAACATTCTGTAATTATTGATTATTGGAATAGATATTCTATTTAATGCACTATTTATAAAATAATTGCAAAAACCGATTTTACGGGAAAATTTACAAAAATTGTAAAAGTTCACCACGGAACAACAGGAGCCAGAGATCAGGGAACGCCCCTCCCTATATGCTGACAAGAAAATATGGCAGATTCTTCTCGCGACCTGCCAGACAGAGCGGTTTTAATTGACACATAGAAACAAAAAGGAATATATTATACCTAATTATATCTGTAACCGTTCACGGTTGTCGGTTCACAGTTCACAGTTTTTTCAATGAACTATGCAATGATTGAAGCATTTTGGATATTGATTTCATCTCTTGAATTAATTCTTTCGCATCTAAATCAGAAAATATATTAACCTCTCGTGAAATATATCTGTGTTCTCAGCTCCACAGCCGATCCTTGTGCAATATTTATAAACCTTCTGTTTTTTCAACCGTGAACCGATAACTGTAAACCGTGAACGGTTACTTATATCTTTGTAACTTGAGAGTCCAAAGTC
>JAJSZT010000040.1 GCA_030272815.1 Deltaproteobacteria bacterium | reverse complement strand
TAAGTTCTGAATATAAAAGAGACATACCGCATATAAAACGGGCATCCAAAACTGAAGTCAGCACCTCCAGGTCTTTCCCTGAAAGACTTACACATTCCTTAATCGAGCGAGTAGCATGTCCTACATCAAGACCGATGTCCCATAGCGGGTAAATAACCTCCTGGATAAGATCCTCGGTTCTATCCGGAACATTTTTTTCAAAAAGAAAAAGAAGATCTACATCAGAGTGAATACATTGCTCTTCCCTACCGTAGCCACCTGTTGCAAAGATCGCATAAGGATTCTTGTTTATACCCATCATAGGGCCGACTTCACTTCTTTCAAAACTTTCACGAAAATAATCGTCTAAAATCCTGGCATGATTCTCCAAAAAAAAGGGGTCTCTTCTGTTTAAAAACCCTGAAATCAGTCGATCCCTCTTTTTCTGCAGCATCTTTGAAGCATGGTCATACTTGTTTTTCATGTTTGTTACGAGCAATGGTGTCCCCAAAATAAAGTTTAATAGACTTTGTTTATTTAAGTATTAGCAACAAATATACCAAAAAAATTACCAACAATAAAATCTATTAATTCAAGAAGATATGTATATTGGTGTGAAAAAGATAAAATATAATATTACAAATTTGTAGGTAAAAGATATAATATTTACAAATTTGTAGGCGGCAGATCTGCCTGGCAGATTTGTTGTTCCACGCTGACGGCTAAAAGCGGGGGAAAGAAATCGAAGGGAAAATCAGGAGACATATCATTGCCTTTTTTCTTCGGGAAATAGGTATACTGGCCTTGGAGTTATACCTCGGAAGGTCACAAATTGCGCTTTTTTCAGTGAGCAATGAGCATCAAGAGCAAGGCGCAAAGGCGCGAAGGCGCGGAATAGCAGGCTATTGCGAGCCTGAGCAACGCTGCTATTGATGTTCATGGCCAGCGAAAAATCGTTATTTGTGGCCTTTCGAGGTATAGCTGGAATTAAATTAAAGTGGCGCTTCGCTTGCTTACCGGTTCCTCGTTGTGATCGTCAGACTTCTATACAATAGGTGCAATATGATAGAAAATAAATAAAAATAAAGGGCCAAACGTAGATTTGACGCCAAATACTCCCATTGTCGCCGCTGGTTACCCTTGTCGAACCATTTGATATGATGAAAAACAAACCTGACTCCAAGTAGCTATAACTAAGTTGAGCGATTAGCTGTTAGCGTTTAGCGTTTAGCTTTGAAAAATCAAGGCATTACGTTAACTAGAAATTGCACCCAATGGATGAAAGTTTGTAATAGCAAAATATTCTGTAATCATTAAACTAATAGCTAACCGCTAAAGGCTAATCGCTCAACTTAGTTATTGATATGTTTATTCCTGGGAAGATATCAAAATGGGCTTGCTTTTTAAATTATTTTTTACTAAATGATACATCCCTTTAACATTCCCATAAGGGCTTGGGAAAAATGGCAACTATACCTATAATTTTCGAGCCACAGGATCCGTTCCTGTGGTTTTTAATATTTAACGAAAAGGAAACAACAATGATTTGCACCACCAATGTTACCCTCGCCTACGGCAAGAGGGTTCTGTTCAAAGACGTTAATATAAAGTTTGCACCAGGCAACTGTTACGGACTCATCGGCGCCAACGGAGCAGGAAAATCCACATTTCTGAAAATTCTTTCTGGTGATATCGAACCGGACTCGGGAACCGTCTCCGTGGGATCCAGGGAAAGAATCGCTGTTTTAAAACAGGAGCACTTTGCCTTTGACGAGGAGACGGTTTTAAACACTGTAATAATGGGCCATGAAAAGCTGTACAGAATTATGACAGAGAGGGAAACTCTTTATGATAAACCAGATTTTTCCGAAGAGGACGGAATCAGAGCAGGTGAGCTTGAGGTTGAATTCGCGGAGATGAGCGGCTATGAGGCAGAGTCTGAAGCGGCGGTTCTCTTAAACAATCTGGGAATTACCGAAGAGATGCATCAGAAAAAGATGAAGGAACTCGAGGGCGGGGAAAAGGTGCGAGTGCTCCTTGCCCAGGCCCTGTTCGGAAATCCGGACGTCCTGCTTCTGGACGAGCCCACCAACAACCTGGACATCAAGTCCATTGCCTGGCTTGAGGAGTTTCTCTACAGGTTCCAGAACACGGTAATCGTGGTATCACATGACCGTCATTTCATGAACCAGGTCTGCACCCACATTGTAGACATTGATTTCGGTAAGATCTCGGTGTACATGGGGAACTACGATTTCTGGTATCAGGCAAGCCAACTGAATCTGAAACAGAAACAGGAGGGAAACAAGAAAATCACTGACCGGGCCAATGAACTGAAGGCTTTTATCCAGCGGTTCAGTTCCAACGCCTCCAAGTCGAAGCAGGCCACCTCCCGAAAGAAACTTTTAGAAAAACTCACAATTGAGGACATGCCGGTGTCGTCAAGAAAATACCCGTTTATTTGCTTCAAGCCGGAACGACCATGTGGTAACGTGATCCTGGAAGTGGACGGACTCACCAAGACCATCAATGGTGAAAAGATACTGGACAACGTCAGTTTTACTGTGAACGGTGGGGATAAGATCGCCTTGATGGGCGGGAACAGCCTGGCCAAGACCACCCTTTTCCAAATTCTGGCTGGGGAGATGGAACCGGACAGCGGTACTTTCCATTGGGGAGCCACCATTACCCACTCCTATTTTCCCAAAGAATACAGCGCCTATTTCAACGGTGACCGGAACCTTATCGAATGGCTCCTGCAGTTCGCTCCCCCAACAGAGGGCGAGAACTTTGCCAGGACCTTCCTGGGACGCATGCTCTTTTCCGGGGAAGAGGCCATTAAAAAGATCAGCGTACTCTCCGGTGGGGAAAAAGTTCGCTGTATGCTCTCAAGGATGATGCTTTCCGAATCCAATGTCCTGATGCTGGATGAACCCACCAACCACCTCGACCTGGAATCGATCACGTCATTAAATAACAGCCTGCTCAACTTCCAGGATGTGATTCTTTTTACCTCCCATGACCACGAGTTCGTGAATACCGTGGCAAATCGGATTATCGAAATCACCCCCGGTGGCGTCATCGATCAACTCATGACTTTCGACAAGTATATTGAAAGGACGGAAGTTGTGAAAACCCGGGAAGCCATGCTCCGGAAGGCCGCTTAAGCAACCGGTTTCGAAGGACACCGCGTTACGGATTAAAAAAATAGACGTCACTCTGCTGCTGCCAGTAAAACAGGGTGACAGTAGAAATGGTTTATTATCCGCTCAAAAGCCACTCATTCTACTTAGACAAGCATACCTGTCTGATAAGGTTGCCATAAAACTCAAAAAAGTATACAATTGTTTCATGTCTCTCATTAGCTTACAGAATATTACACTAAGTTTTGGCGGCCCGCCCATACTACAACAGGTCAACCTTCAGATTGAACCAGGGGAACGGGTCTGTCTGATTGGCCGCAATGGCGAAGGCAAATCTTCTCTTATGAAATTGATTGCCGGAGACCTTAAACCAGATAGCGGCAACATTATTCGACAGCAGAAACTCCGTGTTGCTCGCCTCAGTCAGGATGTACCATTGGATCTTAACGGCTCGGTATTTGAGGTTGTTGCCGGCGGACTTGGTGAATTACAGAAACTTCTTACGCAATACCATGACATTTCGGTGCGCTTAAGTTCTGGCGGAGGCGAAAATCTGCTAACAGAAATGGAAACTGTGCAACACCAACTGGAAACTGCAGGCGGCTGGCAGGCTCAACAACGTGTGGAAACAGTTATCTCCCGTCTTCAGTTGAATGTGGATTCAAATTTTTCAGAGCTTTCCGGAGGTATGAAAAGAAGAGTTTTACTGGCTCGGGCATTGGTGAGCGATCCAGATCTTTTACTCCTTGATGAGCCTACCAACCATCTTGATATCAATGCCATAACCTGGCTGGAAGAGTTTTTGTTAAACACGAACATCTCCCTTTTATTTGTCACCCATGACCGGATGCTTCTCAGAAAACTCGCGACCCGTATTATTGATCTCGACAGGGGCTGTCTTACAAGCTGGCCTGGCAATTATGATACATATCTTAGACGAAAAGCCGAAACACTCGCAGCCGAAACATCCCAGCAGACTCGTTTCGACAAAAAACTTGCCCAAGAGGAAATATGGATACGCCAAGGGATCAAAGCCCGGCGTACCAGAAATGAGGGAAGGGTTCGAGACCTTATAGAAATGCGTAAAGAGTGTAAGGCTCGGCAAGAAATTGTCGGCCGTGCCCGCATGCAAATCCATGAGGCAGTGCCATCGGGAAAACTTGTTGCAGAGTTAAAAGGGGTTACATTCGGCTATGATGATAAAATAATTATCCAAAACTTTTCCACCACAATTCTGCGTGGCGACAGAGTAGGCATTATCGGGCCGAATGGTTCCGGCAAAACTACCCTGCTTCGTCTGTTGCTTGGCGATCTTAAACCGCAACAAGGCTCAGTCAGGCTCGGCACTAACCTTGAAACCGCCTATTTTGACCAGCATCGGGCTCTGCTTGATGAAAATGATACGGTCATCAATAATGTCGGAGAAGGCAACGACATGCTGACTATTAATGGCAGACAGAGGCATATCATCGGCTATTTGCAAGATTTTCTCTTCGCCCCGGATCGGGCACGTTCACCGGTCCGAATACTTTCTGGCGGCGAGCGAAATCGGCTGCTTTTGGCTAAACTTTTTACAAAGCCTGCTAATATCCTGGTGATAGACGAACCAACAAATGACCTAGACGCCGAGACCTTGGAACTCTTGGAGGAACTGCTTTTTGATTACAAAGGCACGGTTCTTCTAGTCAGTCACGACCGTGTATTTCTGGATAATGTAGTCACTTCCACCTTTGTTTTTGAGAAAGAAGGTAAGGTACAGGAATATGCTGGAGGCTATGATGACTGGCTTATACAACGACCGGCAGAGATAGCAGAGACAAAACCTACGCTTGAAAAAAAAATAAAAAAGAAACTAAAGCCGGCGGCGCCGAGAAAACTCACCTTCAGGGAAGCACGAGAACTGGAGAGTCTGCCACAAAGGATTGAGGCTATGGAAACTGAACAGCAGGAAATTTATAACTCCATGGCAGATCCCTCATTCTACCAGCAGGATAGCGCTCTCATTAGTCAAGCCAAGGCAAGAATTGAAGAGCTGGAACAATCTCTTGCCATAGCATATGAGCGATGGGAGGAACTGGAAGCTATCAATCCAAATGGCAAAAAATAATTTTTATGCTGACCTTACAGTTATACGTATTCAAATGACATCGGGACTGAGTGTTTTATAATCGGTTTCGTTCCCGATGAAGTTGAGGGTGTGGAACCACCATAGAAACAGTACACTGTTGTAGCAATCAACCCGAAAAGAGTGAGCGCAGGCTATGGCTACCAACAATCGGAACGCGACTCCGGTATCTCTGCCAGTTGCCACCTGCCACTTGTCACCACTAGGATGCCATCATGAACCCGAGAGTAAGAATAGATACAGCCAGGACCCCGGACGGAGGCGAGATGGTGCTTTATCAGCATGACCGTGATTTCTCGATCAAGATCAACGGTCAGGATTTGATGCACAGTCGCCAACATGAGTCGGAACTGGAGCTGGCACGGCTGGGTTGTGCGCATCTGGCTGGTCGCAAGGCGCCCAGCATACTCATCGGCGGCTTGGGCATGGGCTATACCTTGCGCCAGGCTCTCGATATGCTCAGCCCCCACGCCCAAGTGGTGGTGGGTGAACTGTTGGGTGCTGTAGTCGAATGGAATCGTGAGTTTTTCGGGGAACTCAACGGCCAGCCGCTGGGGGACGAACGAGTTGACCTCAAGACGGGCAATATCGTCGAGCTTATCTCACGTTCCAAGAGCAAATTCGATGCGATCCTGCTGGATGTCGATAATGGTCCCAACGCGATGACCGATTCAGGAAACCGCCGTCTGTACGGTCGTGAAGGAATTCGGGCCTGTCGCCGCGCGCTGCGCGAACAGGGGTGTCTGGCTGTGTGGTCGGCTGAGGCGAGTAAGAAATTCGAGCAGCTCTTGATGAGTTGCAGCTTCCATGTGCGCCGTTTCCGGGTCCCCGCCTACAAGGGGAGTAAATCGCAGTCACGTTTTGTATGGGTCGCTTCGGAGGACAAAATTATCCTGCCCCCCGGTGGCGGCGAGCCGCGCCTGCCGCTCAAGAACGAGTCGAAGGGAAGTCGCAGACGGCCCCGAAAGAGACGATAGTCGCGGGCGTCTGGTGTCAGCCCAGGGTGTGAAAAGGGGGGACATATAATCGTGGGCATCCTGCATCGCGTATCTCCACAGGGAAATCCTTCATAACGTGTGTGTGAAGAACGAAGACCCCTGTCTTTGTGTGTGACCCTGTCTTTGTGTAGGGCGATCCAATTTGACCTGAAATCCGATCAGAAAATTTAAGACCAATCGCGGAAAGGAAAAGGCATGAAAAGAAAATTCCTGGGTGTATGCGTCTTGTTAGTTTTTTTGTTTGGCTGTGGGACTGTTACCACTGCCGGGCGGCATGAAGAACAGGCTTTGAATTTTGTGGT
Organism: Deltaproteobacteria bacterium; assembly: GCA_030272815.1. GTDB lineage: Bacteria > Desulfobacterota > Desulfobacteria > Desulfobacterales > ETH-SRB1 > B13-G4. The sequence goes on along the minus strand of JAJSZT010000040.1, from coordinate 26,729 downwards.
TATGGGGGATAACCGGCCGGCAAGTGTGTTTCGTCCAGAACAGCCGTACATATACCACAAGACGGTTGAAAAGGCCGTCGCGCTCGACCCTGTCCTGATACTTAACACCGGCGATCTTGTTTTGGGTTATGACGCGTATTCACAAGAGAAGGCGAGGGAAGAATTCGACGACTTCGAAAAAGCCACGGCGCTGATACGGAAAAAGGATATTCCCTTGTACATCACGATGGGAAATCATTCCGGTTACACGGAATTGGCGCGGAAAGCCTTTGCTAAACGATATAAAAACAAGGAGACTGGAACGCTTTATTATTCGGTTGATGTAAAGAACTGTCATTTTATCGTTCTGTGCAGTGAACTTGAGAATGAAGTGTCGCAAATCACGGGCAAACAACTGGAGTGGCTGAAAGGGGATTTGAAGCGGGCCGAGGGTAAACATATTTTTGTCCTGCTACACAGGCCCTTATATCCAAAGATCAAACATCTGAAGGATTCGTTGAACAAATATCCGGAAAAACGGGATGAGCTTGCCGGTCTATTCAAACAGTACAATGTTGATATGGTATTCGCCGGGCACGTGCATGTTTATAACTTTTCGGTTGTCGCCGGATTGAGCCAGATCATTGCCGGAGGCTCCGGCGCGCCGCTGGCCGGGACCTTGGAAGATGGGGCATTCAATCACTTTTTTCATGTGATTGTAAACGGAGATAATATAGATTACCGATTGCTTCCACTGCAAAATGAAGTGGAGCAGGCCGCACAGATGATGAAGGAGGAACGGGTACAAGGCGCATTAAGTCTGGCCAAAAAAGCCGTAGAAACGTTCCCGGACCACCCCATGCCGCATATCATAGCGACGGCGGGATATAAATCGGCCGGACGGACGTTGGAATACAATGCAGGGATTACCAAACTTCTCTTGATTTTAGGAAGCGAAGAAGAAGTTTTTTTCAGACTGGGTGAATTTTGCTTAAACGTCAAACTACTTGATCTCTCGGATTTTTATCTTTCCAAGGCGCTGGCCATGGACAACGACTCCTTTAAGGTATTGTATCACTATGCCCAACTGAAAACGGAGCAAAAGCAATTTCCCGCAGCTCTCGAAATGTATAAAAAGGCATTGCCGCTTACCGATAACGATCATTTCAAACAGGATATCAAGGAACAAATCGAAAAAGTCGGAAAGCTAATGTGAATTCAAGGAGTTATGGTTTGGGGGTCGGACCACACCAAAGAGAAAATCTTGATCCGCGGCAGAATATGGGATTTAATTTGTTGATATTGACACCATGGTTTGATAAAAGTTCATTGTTGAATTTATTCATGTTTTCCAAAAGGCTATAGCCTCGGGGGTTAATGATGGAGCTTATGGTCAAACCGTCATTTGTGGAATTTCGCTATGAAGCGGTTTTGAAAGAATCGATGCTATCAGTAACCGTAGAAGAGTCACGAATATCTCTCATAAAAAAATTCTTGAAAGCTTTCGACCTTCGTTTAAATGATATTAAATTCGATGGTCAAGCTCTATCAAACAATTATATTCACTTTTCCAAATTCTACGGCTCTACTTTTTTTGATGTATCCTTTGGTTTGGAAGAAATATCAGCCAGGCTCAGGATGCCAACTGATGAAGCACAAGTGGCCGATCTCTACGGCAGGCTATTTCAGATCTTTGAAGACAACCCTATTTCTGTTCAAAGAATGAACATCCAACGACAATGCTCAACCGAGGGGGATGTAGCCTCATTTTTCCAAACCTTAAATCCCCACACTCCCAAGAAATTTCAGGAGTTGTTATATTCAAGAGGTATGATTTATGACCTTAAGGTTTTAGAACACGAATTATACATTCATGTTTTGATAGCTAATTCTCTTGTCGTGGAAGGTGGGCTGTACTTGAATATTGATTTTGAATTTTCACCAAACAAGTATGATTTTGAGAACGCATTAAGAATTGCGAAAGATCAACATGAGTTTATATTTAAAGAGCTCGGCTTAAAAATAGCGACGGAGACATAAAAATGGGGACTCTTATTGAAAGACAATTCATGTGGTCCGGTGGTGGGCCTCTAACCGAAAGAAAAATCCCAAAAGATTTTTCGCAGAGAGGAGCCGCTCAATTACAGTTACAGCGCGTTGAAATGCTTCAAAGGAATGAGCTTGCAAATAAGATTTCTGCTTTAGAAGAAAAAATAAGAAGGATTGAGAAGGCGACTGTTGGCTACATTAAAATCAACTTATTGCCAACCAAAAGACTAAGAACTCCGTTAGACGCTGTCGTGGAGCAAGATGATGATGGCTTCATTGCTCGGATCACAGATGTACCGCTATATGGTTATGGGGACGACCCCGTAGAGGCCATTGATGCTCTTAAATGCGAAATCGAATCTCTCTATGATGATTTGATGGAAGATAACGATTTTACTGAGGAATGGTTAACAATTAAGGATTTTCTGAAGAAGCGAATAATTGCCTGAATATGCAGAATGCTAAATTTCACACACGTGATGTAAAGAACACCTGCGAGAACAAATTGGATATTAACTTTAAAAGCGGAAAGGAGTTCAATGGATGGTTTTGGCTTAATGGTAAAAAAAAGAAAAGAATAACAATACCAAAAGGCCGGAAACCAATACCCCGAAAAACATATAAATCTATGGCAGTTCAGCTTGGGTTGAACGCTGAACAATTCGATGATCTGTTAGAATGCCCCTTGAACAAGAAAGGGTATGAACAGATTATTTCTTGATTTTGAAACATGTAAGGTGTTTTGCTTATCAGCGCCCGACTCCCCAACCTTTCGCCCCTTTGCCAGAATGCCGAGTTTCTCTTTTATTCCTTCTACAAAACTCTTACTTCCAACAGCGATGCTTTGAGACCATTTGCTTTCTCGAACATAATTTTTTGTCTTGAGAATTTCTTCAACCCATATACCCGCCAAAATTCCATTCCCAAAACGCTCCATTTCGATTCTTTGCCTCAAACAGCCATTGCAACCATCGGCATCGATCTTTGGCAAATTTAAGCAGAAATTCTTTTTTATGACACCGATGCGTAATATGCCAAACGTGACCTGGAAGGAAATGCCGTTTTGCTCTTGCCATCTGCCTGTGCTCTTCTCTTAAAAGTGTGTTTTTGGCCCTAAAAATGGCCATTTAAGGCCTTATTTAACGCAAGATTTTAACGTTTTATATATTATCTCAATATGTTGCTGTGGCCCGACCCCCATTCCAGTAGTAGTCATTTGAATTGCTTTATCAATGACCTGGGTTGGCGCTGGTAAGAAAAAGGGGTCAATAACATTTGTTCTCACAAGAACTTCCCAAAGACTGAGAAAAAAAGGCATAGGCAGGATAGCTTGAATAAAAGTTGATATTTTGCAAATTTCTATTCATTCCATACATTCATTATAAATCAATTATTTTGGTAATCAAACTAATTTGGAAGAATTAATTTGGAAAAGTTTACATAATATAGGGTGGGTCATCAAAAACGAAATCAATGTTAAATAATTCTGACTATCCATTTTTAAATCGTCATAATAATCCTGATGAGTTGATATTAAAAACTTGATTAAAATATTGTGATAAATTTATGAAGTTGGTCATTTTAATTTGAAAAAAAAGGGCCTTTTTTGTGTAAGATAAACCGGCAAATAACACGGGTCTTTTTCCTTCGTAAGCATCCAATAGGCAAGTTCCTCCATAAACAACATGATGTTCTTGGGTATCTTTTCTTCCTTGTGCTGCAGCTCAATATATGGAGGAAGCCGCTGCTCTTTCCTCTCCCTCTCCTGCCACCTTTCTGTGACAATGTGATATACCTTGCCCGGTGTTACTTTTCCCGCTATATTTTGCACGGCATCCAGATCATTGACTATGAGCTCAATCAATATCGGGCGTCTGGCCAAGTCTTTGACATCAAAAACCTTTTCCACCGTTTCGTTCCAGAATTTTTCTGACGTCTCTTTGCCCAAACAAAGATCAAGATACCTTCTTATCTGCTCATCATCGAATAACGAGACATATATTCTCTCAAAACGAGGGTATGTCATCGAACGAGGACCTCGTCCAGGGAACTTCTTCTGAACAAGTGTCTCCTTTTCCTCTTCTTCACTTCTAAAGAACTGCGTCCTGCTCGTCAGGATTACCTTTTTGTATTCCTGAGTAGTCTTTGAGAGGTTTTCAATTTCCTTGAGGACGGTCTCTTTATCAAAGGTCAGCGATAACTCATCAAAACCGTCCAGGATAAGCACGGGGCTTTGGGTGCTGTCTCCGGCTCTGCTTCTTACTTCCCTTTGGATAACCTCGCGCCACCCTTCTGCCATCACAGTCTTAAGCTCGACGACAACGGGTACGTATCCAGATCCGGTCATATCACAGGCAAATTTGTAGCAAAAAGAGGAATCTCCGAAATTATTTGAGATATTCCGAAGAGGGCAAATAGATTCATGAGCATGTCCATAGCACACCTCGGCAACCGCTTGGGCCGCTAATGGCGCTTCTCCCTTCTGCATGGGAGGAAATCGGTCAAAGAGGTATTTCCTGGGGTCTTTTAACATATACTTCTTGCTTCGTAAGGGGTGATTATTGGATTCTATCTCGCCTTGTTCATTCCTGTAGCCTATGTCATGGAGGTACACTGCATAGAGGAGGATAAATACTTCGGCGGGCTCGAGCCTTTCCTTGAACTCGTCGGGAATGAGGCGATTCAGGTAATCTTCCAATCTTTTTGAGTGTTCTACGCCGTTCTTCTCTATGCCTTCAAGCCAATTGGAAGCTTCTTTCCTGACTCTCAAAATATGTTCATGGAAATCTATCCCGCCGTCTGTTGTCTTCTCTTCTATGAGTCTCTCATCAAGACGCATCCAAAACCTCTCTGCTTAAGTCCCCAGGCACGGAGCTTCTATCATGGGTAGTAACAGGTAAAATAGTAAATGGTTGGACTGTTGTGACAAATCAGTATATCTTGCCGGAATCTATAATCGCCTGCAAGACGTTTTTGTCATAGATTTGTAATGGATGTCGCAAATCTTGTCAAGCCGTTGACCCAGATTCTGGGTCAACCGACAGGTTGGATTGGAGAAGCTTGGGGCCGTGTGCTGTTGAGATATGAATTCTTTAATGTCCTTCTGTTTTACACGATATAAATTAATATTGACTTTCATAAATATCGGGTTATAATTCAACTATGATTAAAAGAAAATTATTTTCAGCCCTGATCAAGCATCTCCCCAAAAAAGAATTCAGCATAATCACCGGCCCGCGTCAATCCGGCAAAACCACCCTTATGGAAATGCTGCAAAAGCGCCTCATCCAAAAAGGTGAAAAAACCTTATACTTAAACCTTGATATTGAATGGGACAGGCCTCATTTTGAGTCGCAACAGGCGCTAATCAATAAGGTTGAGCTTGAACTCGGCAAAAAAAAAGGATTTGTCTTTATTGATGAAATACAGAGAAAGGAAAACACCGGGCTGTTTTTAAAAGGGATTTATGATTTAAATTTGCCATATAAATTTATAATTTCAGGTTCAGGAAGTCTTGAACTAAAAAAACAAATTCACGAATCACTTATCGGCAGGAAACGTCTGTTTGAATTAACTACAATTACTTTTGAAGAATTCATCAATTACAAAACGAACTACAGGTATAAAGACAACCTGTCTGCATTTGCTGAAATTGAAAAAAACAAAGTCCTGCAACTACTGACAGAATATATGAATTTCGGGGGATACCCCCGTGTGATTCTTGAAACAGAGCAAAATGAAAAGCTTCTAATAATTGATGAAATCTATCGCAGCGTTCTTGAAAAGGATGTAGCATATCTGCTGAAAGTGGAAAAAACAGAAGCCTTTAGCTCACTTATCAGGATTCTTTCGAGCCAGATCGGAAATCTCGTCAATCTTTCCGAACTTTCATCAACGCTTAATATTTCATACCAGACAGTAAAAAAGTATTTATGGTATTGTCAGAAAATATTCATTTTAGAGCTTGTATCACCTTATTTTCAAAACATCAGAAAAGAAATTACAAAATCGCCTGTTGTGTATTTTTGGGATCTTGGTCTGAGAAATTATTCTTTGGGGCTGTTTGGAAACTTGTACAGCCCGGCAGCGACAGGCTTTGTTTTTGAAAATTTTGTCTTTCTGCTTCTTAAGGAACAAATAAAATTAAGCTCCGCAAAACTGAACTTCTGGCGTACAAAAAACAAGGCGGAAGTCGATTTTATCATTGAACGGGGTACAAATATTATCCCGGTTGAGGTTAAATATAGAACTTTTAAAGATATTAAAGTTACCAGTTCCATGCGTAGCTTTATTAAGAAATATGAACCGTTGGAAGCTTATATAATCAACCTCGATTTGAAAAAAAGTATTAAGATCGGAAAAACCAAGCTGACTTTTCTTCCCTACTATGCACTTATGTTCAAGACTTTATAAAATGAACGATGCTTCTTTACGAAAACCCTCCAAATTACACTTTTCATGTCATTACGAAGGAAGCATGACCGAAGCAATCTCTTGGAAAGAAGGGGATTGCTATGTAACATGCCAGAAATTCATTCTATTAAGGCCGAAAGTATCACGGATGCATATGCTAAAGTTGTAAAATTTCTTGGTAATTTCGGAATTGATGTGTATATCGGGAGAGGGACGTGAAAACGCTGGCGCGTTTCACGCCCCCTCAGCTTTTCGTTAATAAATATTTTTCAAAAAAGGAATTTTTAATATGCTTACTCCCGATCAATTTCGTGTTAATGAAGCTTGGATTGTGGTCAGGGTCAATGAAGCCTTCTTGTTTGTAAAGGATGAGCCTTACGATATTTACGTGCTTATAGATGCTGCTAGCTGTTATGTATTAGGGCATGTATTATCAAGGGTAACAGATGAAGCCCCGCATGAAAAAGATGTGAAAGCTCTTTTTAAAAAAGCGTGGGAGGCTAAGAATCAATGGGCTGAAAAGTTAATATTGACGGAAAATTCTATTGCTGAGGACGTATTTAGGAAGCAGGCCGAACAAAATAGCCTATCCGTTAGCATAGTTCCTTTATCTGATTTAGAGCTAATTGTAGGTCCCTTAAAAGAATCATTTGCATCAGATTTTATTGGAAACGACACATAATAACAGCTTCCAGCAGACAGCCAGGACCGTGCCGCTTTTAGAAAGTGTTGTTTCATTGTAAGTTTATACATTTTTTGAAATAATCAGCTTAAAGTTTGCGGCTGCTGAAGCTTAGCGAAATGGCAGAACTTGCCCAGAGACTTATGGTCAGCTTGGACGAGGCTCCCCCATCTGAGATCGAAAGGCTATGGAAGCAAGAGGCTAAACGTTGACTTAAAGAGTTCCGAAAGGGTAAGGTCCAGGGTATCCTATCTGAAGATGTATTTCGCCGAGCTATTAGTGAAATATCGTGAAGGAGAATGGGTCAGGTCTACTATTGACCCATGTATTCTCAACTCCCGATTATAGACTTTCAGATAAATAATTTCACTGTGTTATCAGTCGTCGACGTATAACTAATACGCCTTCCTCCTTCTGGCCTTGTGAAATTAATTATCTGAAAGTCTATAGTTAGATTGTAAAAGATATTTGGGTAACAGCGATATGGCATAAAACGGTAGATTACATATTTTCCCATCTTTTTTGAAGTTAAGCAGATTTGTCCGCGCAAGCAGGGGCGGTTTGAACTGCAAATCATATGAGCGCAGGCTTTTGCTCTTTGGATTAATACCTGCCTTAACCTCCAGCAGACAGATCCGGTCTGCGAATTCACAGAGAAAGTCAAGCTCGGCTTTTCCGTCTTTACTTCGCCAGTAATAGAGGTTCTGCTGGAAATGTGAAACCAGTTGCTGGGCAACATAATTTTCCACAAAAGCTCCCTCATACTCATTGAAAAGTCGTTTCCCCTGCACCAACAGCTCAACAGGTGTGCCTGCCATGGCCCACAACAATCCAACATCCAGGGCATATACCTTAAAACAACTTGTGTCCGCATAATGCATAAGAGAAGGTTTTCGGTTTAAATGTGTGACAATCGTCACCTTATTCCGACGTAAAGTGTGACTTATTGCACAAACACCTGATAAAAAAACCTATGTGGAAATCCCTGGCTTGATGATGACCGTGCCAATCAGGTAGTCAGCGCCTTAGAGCGAATCAGCGCGCCGAAATTGATGGAGGCGAAGAGGAAAGAAGATAAAATATAATATTACAAATTTGTAGACGACATCTACTTGGCAGATGGCAGGATTTTGTCTAAATAGCTTGTAATCTCCCTGGAATCTTCCATTAATAGCACACGGTTTAAAGCTTTCTTTGTATCAGTCAATCTTACTTTCCTGATTAAATCTTTTATAACAGGAATAGAAGCAGGGTTCATGCTAAGTTTGTCTGTCTCAATAGCTGTAAAAAGATAGGCGCAGCGAGGATTGGAGGACGCCTCACCACAAATACTGACTTCTTTGTTGTTTCTCTTGCAGATCGATACAACATCAAGGATTGTGGAAATCACAGCAGGATGGAGGGGGTCATATAATGATGCAACCTTCTGATTGTTTCTGTCCACCGCCAGGGTGTATTGGATAAGGTCATTGGTACCGATACTCACGAAATCCACATAGTGAAGCAATCTATCCAAAATTTTAACAGTGCCCGGGACTTCGACCATTATGCCGATATTTATTGTTGTATCAAACGGAGCCCCTCTTTTCTCCAGTAAATTCTTTTCTTCATCCAAAAGCGAAGTAATGCTCCTGACCTCGCCTACTGATGTTATCATGGGAAATAGTATTTTTATGTGCCCAAAAGCCGATGCTTTTAATATAGCTCTTATCTGTGTTCTGAAGATATCATCCAGCTCAAGAGAAACTCTGATTGATCTCCAGCCAAGATACGGATTCTGTTCCTTAGGGTAATCGAGATATGATAAGAATTTATCCCCGCCGACATCGAGTGTACGGATAGTCACCGACCTTCCTTCCGCGCCTTCTACTACCTTTTTATATAATAAAAACTGCTCATTTTCCGATGGAAATTCCTTTCTGACAAGAAAGGGAAACTCAGTTCTGTAAAGTCCTATATGTTCAGCCCCGTATTTTTTGACCAGTTCCAGGTCTGACAAGAGTCCGATATTTGCGCCGAGCTTGATTTCATAACCATCTTTTGTCTTGGCCGCCAAGTCCCTCAGGACATCGAGTCGTTGAAACTTATTTGCCTTTTCTGACTTTAACCTGGCGTATTCGTCAATGATCACCTGCGGAGGTTTGCTGAAGACAAGACCCGATGTCCCGTCAACGATTAAAAAATTGTTTTCTTTTACGGTATCCAGCATGTCCCTTACACCGATCACCATCGGTATCTCAAACGACTTGGCCAGAATCACTGTATGAGATGTCTTCCCACCCCTGGAAAGAACAATTCCTTTTAAGTTGTCCTGTCTAAGGCCGATAAGATCTATGGGCGAAATATCAGAAGCAATAACAACTGTTTCTCTTGTAAATTGCCTGGTTTCCTGTCCTTCATATCCAAGGAGGTTTCTCAACACCCGCTTGCCCATATCTTCTATGTCAGAGCCTCTCTCCCTTAAATAAGAATCTTTCATGCCGGAGAAAAACTCCACATATTTCAAGACAGCTTTTTTCAGGGCATATTCGGCACAAGTTTTCTCCTTAATATGCGCTATGATCTTATTCTTAAACGACCTGTCCTGGAGCAACATGACCTGGGCATCCATGATGGCTTCATCTTGCCCTGACATATCCTTTACGTGTTTTGTAAGAGCTATGATTTCTTCCTGAGAGCGTATAAACGCAGCTTCAAGCCTGCTGATTTCAGATACTGCATCTTCTACCTCCTCATATTCTATCTGGTCAAAGCCGATACTTTCTCCCAGATAGTGAGCATGACCTTCGGCAAAACCAAGCGACACAGGCATACCTCTGATCAGACCCTTCTTTCCCTTTTTTGGTGTTTTTTCAGCGTGTATTTCTACTTCTTCTAACAGCTTTTTCTCTATGTTTCGCCTGTCCTGCCGCTCCTTTTTCAGGTCATCAAGAAGACCGGTATACGCTACTGTAGCGGAGATTTGGCTGGCTATGGTTGTAAACAGATTCATATCGGCCCTGGATATAGCGTCTTCTTGCACGGTTTGGACAACAAGTACGCCGAGTGGATTCTGAAGATGGACCAGGGGGACACCCAGATATGTGCTATAGATCTCTTCGCCGCTTTTTTCGAAAAAATTGTATCTGGGATGTGTAGCCGGATTTACAACAAACACCGGCTGCATTTTTTCTAAAACAAGACCGGTAAGTCCTTCATGAATGCTCATTCGAACTCTGCCTATGGATTCTTTACGTAACCCAACGGTCGCCTGTAGTACAAGAGACTGCTTATCTGTATCCAGAAGATATACGGAACATACATCTGTGTTAAATTTGCCGGCAACAAGTTCGACAATTTTTTCCAGCGTCCTGTGCGGTCGGGCAGATTCCGTTATTATCCTTCCGATATCTTCCAGTATGCTGATCTTATCTCTATCCATTTCGATATTACTCCTTGAGCTATTGTCGATCTCTGAATTAAAAGCCAATTAGAAAAACTGTAACCGTTCATGGTTGTCGGTTTACAGTTCACAGTTTTTTCAATGAACTATGCAACGATTGAAGCATTTTGGATATTTTTTTCAACCGTGAACCGATAACTGTAAACCGTGAACGGTTACGAAAAACTTTCTTACACATATTATGCCAGACTCTTCAAGAAAAGAAAATAAATCCGAACATCAACCAATCTCCTTTTACATTTTTCTACATTTCTGTCGAAATTACCTCAAACCATACCATTTTGTAGGACGCGATACCATATTATTTCCACGTAATATAGCATGAAACACGTTATTTTTAACAATAGTATTCGATAGTTAACCCTATATGACATGTTCACCACACAGAGTTGGCACACATCTTGATATACATTTCATACAAACACAAACAAAGTTCAAGCTCACTTTAAATTTATAACAGGAGGCATGAAATGAGAAAGATTGCAATGTACGGAAAAGGCGGAATCGGGAAATCAACTACTTGTCAAAACCTTGTGGCAGGTCTTACGGAGATGGGAAAAAAAGTCATGGTGGTCGGTTGCGACCCAAAAGGCGATTCTACCAGGCTGCTCCTTGGAGGGCTGAATCAGCACACGGTTTTGGACACTCTGAGGGAAGAAGGCGAAGATGTGGACCTTGAAGATATTCGCAAAACAGGTTTCGGCGGCACTTTATGTACTGAATCGGGGGGGCCGGAGCCGGGCGTAGGGTGTGCTGGCCGGGGTATTATTACTTCGATTAACCTGCTCGAACAACTCGGTGCGTTTGGAGAAGACGAAAATCTTGATTATGTTTTTTACGACGTTTTGGGCGACGTGGTCTGCGGCGGCTTTGCCATGCCGATGAGAGAGGGTAAGGCAAAAGAAATCTACATCGTTGTTTCAGGCGAGATGATGGCCATGTATGCGGCAAACAATATTTGCAAGGGAATATTAAAATTTGCGGAAACAGGAGGAATCCGGCTTGCAGGTCTTATCTGCAACAGCCGTCAGGTCGATAATGAAGTGGAAATGATAGAAGCGTTTGCAGACAAGCTTGGATCACACATGATTCATTTTGTTCCGCGGGACAACATGGTTCAAAAGGCGGAGATAAACAGAAAAACAGTCATTGAGTTTGAACCAAAGCACCCACAGGCCGATGAATACAGGACACTTGCAAAAAAAGTAAGTGAGAATGACAAATTTGTTATCCCGGCTCCGATGGAGATGGACGATTTGGAAAAGCTGCTGATAGAATACGGCATAGCAGGATAATTAGTGCCTGAACGAAAACCCCGTTCAGGCACGGTTTTGAGTTTTGAGTTAAAAAAGAAAGCAATCTCAGTGAGTTGGAAATCTCTAAACAAAAAGGAAAATTCAAATGATAATGATCAGATCAATAGTAAGACCTGAAAAATTGGATGATGTGCTTGCGGCTTTAATGGATGCCGGATTTCCTGCGGTTACAAAAATGTCTGTTGTGGGAAGAGGCAAGCAGAGAGGGATTAAAATCGGAGATATTACATACGATGAAATATCAAAAGAGCTTTTGCTTACAGTTGTAAACGAAGAGGATAAGGATATTCTCATAAAAACCGTAATAAGAGCCGCCAGAACCGGGGAAAAGGGCGCTTTCGGGGACGGAAAGATATTTGTAACACCTGTAGATGAAGTTTATACGATAAGCTCGGGAATAAAAGAAACATCTTCAGGAGAAAGTTCAGAGGTGAAAATATGAAAGAGGTAATGGCTGTTATACGCATGAACATGATTAGCAAAACAAAAATAGCCCTTGCCGACGCCGGAATATCGTCCATTACGGCAAGAGACTGTTTGGGCAGGGGAAAAGGTCTTGTCGATTTAAGGCTCTTGAAAGGTGCGGAAAAAGGTTATGAAGAGGCTATCTCTCAATTAGGCCAAAGCCAGCGTTTAATTCCAAAGAGGGTCCTGTTTATAGTGGTTCCGGATAAGATGGTGGAAAAAACCGTTAAGACCATAATAAAGGTTAATCAAACCGGCAAATCGGGCGACGGCAAAATATTTGTCGTTCCTGTGTTAGATTCAGTAAGGGTCAGAACCGGAGAAAAGGGAAATATTACGCTTGATGACTGACGGAGGTATAAAAATGGAAGCGCTGAGCAAAAAAAGAATCGATGAAGAAAAAGTTTCTTTAGATACTGATGAATTTATGGATCCTGAAACACTGAAGCTGGAAATTCTTTCAAAATATCCGCCAAAGGTTGCCAGGAAAAAAGCAAAACAAATAATCGTAAACCGTAAAGAAACGGAAGTAAAATATCCTGAAATACAGGCTAATGTGAGAACCATACCGGGTATTATCTCCCAGCGGGGCTGTTGCTATGCGGGCTGCAAGGGTGTTGTGATGGGGCCGACCAGAGACATAATTAACCTGACACATGGTCCCATCGGCTGTGGTTTCTACAGTTGGCTTACCCGGAGGAACCAGACCGATCCTTCCACGACCCCGGACGGCCATAATTTTATGAACTACTGCTTTTCCACGGATATGGAAGAAAGAGAGATTATTTTCGGTGGTGAAAAAAAATTAAGAGCCGCAATCCAGGAGGCTTACGATATATTCAAGCCAAAGATGATTTCCGTATTCGCCACCTGTCCCGTGGGCCTTATCGGAGACGATGTCCATGCAGTCACGAGGGAGATGGAAGAAAAACTGGGGATTACAATTTTCGGTTTCAGTTGTGAGGGATACAAGGGCGTCAGCCAGTCCGCAGGCCACCATGTGGCAAACAACGGACTCTTCCAGCATGTTATCGGCCTGGACAATACGGTTAAGGAGGGTGATTACAGGGTCAATCTTCTGGGAGAGTATAATATAGGCGGAGACGCCTTTGAAATAGAGAGAGTATTAAACAAGTGCGGCATAACTCTAATTTCTACGTTCAGCGGCAACTCGAGCGTCGATTTTTTTGCAAACTCCCACACGGCTGATTTGAACCTTATCATGTGCCACAGGTCAATCAACTATGTGGCGGAGATGATGGAGAAAAAATACGGGATTCCCTGGTTTAAGATCAATTTCTTAAGCGCAGGAGGCATGTCACGATCCTTAAGAAAAATTGCAGAGTATTACGGGGAACAGAAACTCATAGACCGTGTGGAAGAAGTAATTGCAGAAGAGATGCCTGCCGTCAAAAAGGCACAGGCAGAGGTAAGGCCGAGGCTCGAAGGAAAGCTTGCCATGATGTTTGTGGGAGGATCACGGGCGCATCATTACCAGGAGATGTTCAGGGAGATGGGGATGATACCATTTTGCGCAGGTTACGAGTTCGCTCACAGGGATGATTACGAGGGGAGACAGGTTCTGCCAAATTTGAAAGTAGATGCAGACAGTAGAAATATACAAGAGCTTGAGGTGGAAAAAGACCCTGAAAGATACAACCCGAGAATAAGCGCCGAAGAATTCGAAACCCTGGAGAGAAACGGCATAAAACTCAGGGATTATGAAGGAATGATGACCGACATGCCAAGCGGAACCATAGTCATAGACGACATAAGCCAGTACGAAACTGAAAGCCTGCTTAAAACCTACAAGCCGGCAGTATTCTGCGCAGGCATAAAGGAAAAATATACTGTGCAGAAACACGGCATCCCTATGAAACAGCTCCACAGTTATGATAACGGCGGACCTTATGCAGCTTACAGGGGCGCCATCAATTTTTACCACGAAATCGACCGGATGGTAAACAGCAAGGTCTGGGATCATATCAAGGCGCCCTGGGAAAAGAGCCCGGAACTGGCCGCGAGGTATACATACAGACCTGGTTAAAAAAGGTTCACGGTTTACGGTTCACGGTTAATCGGAATTTTTCCGATCTGCCTGTACGCTGCATGCAGACAGGTGCTACTGATTTCACTGGATAAGCATCATGAATCCGTCAACCTCTGAACCTCTGAACCTCTGAACCGTGAACCGTAAACTGTGAACCGTAAACCGTTACTTAACCGTTTACAAAACTTCAAAAAAAGGAATTCCCAAATGTTACTTAGACACACACCAAAAGAAATCGTTGAACGGAAATCTTTGACCGTTAATCCTGCAAAGACCTGTCAGCCCATAGGAGCCATGTATGCGTCCCTGGGAATTCACGGCTGTCTTCCACACAGCCACGGCTCCCAAGGGTGTTATGCATATCACCGGAGCACCCTGACCAGACACTATAAGGAACCTGTGATGGCCGCCACCAGCTCTTTTACCGAAGGCGCATCAGTGTTCGGAGGCCAGGCGAATCTCTTGCAGGCGATGGACAATATATTTACAATCTATAATCCTGATGTCATTGCCGTTCATACCACATGCCTGTCAGAAACAATCGGTGACGATGTCCCGCAGATATTCGGAAAAGCAAAGACAGACGGGAAGATTCCGGAAGGAAAATATGTTTTTCATGCAAGCACTCCGAGCTATGTGGGCACCCATGTTACAGGTTTTGCGAACATGACAAAGGCTATGGTCGATTATTTTGCAAAACAAAACGGTCATAAAGAGAATCGGATAAATATAATTCCCGGATGGGTGGAACCGTCTGATATGAAGGAGATCAAAAGGATCACAGGAGAACTCGGTATAGATTTCATCATGTTCCCGGATACGGACAATGTCTTAAACAGTCCTCAAACCGGCAAATTCGAAATGTACCCAAAAGGCGGTGTTACCATAGATGAATTAATAAGCACGGGAAGCAGCAGCGGAACCGTTGCTCTCGGCGGGCTGGCCTCAGGACCGGCCGCCAAGGCTTTGGATTCAAAGTGCAAGGTGCCTTGTAAGATTCTCGATCTTCCTATCGGGATCAAGGCAACAGACAGGTTTGTGGATACATTAAGAAAAATGGCAGGCGTCAATGTTCCCGAGTCCATAAACATCGAAAGGGGACAGCTTGTAGATATCGTGACCGATATGCAGGCGTATTTTTATCACAAAAAAGTGGCGCTTGTGGGCGACCCTGATCAGCTTGTCGCATTAACCGAGTTCCTCGTTTCTATAGATATGATGCCGATCCATATACTTACAGGGACAAAGGACAAAAAGTTCGAAAAAAAGATACTGAGCCTTACAGAAGAAATGCCCCATGATGTAAACGTAAAAAGCGGGGGAGATATGTATCTCTTTCATCAATGGGTCAAAAACGAGCCTGTGGATCTTCTTATAGGGAATAGCTATGTAAAGTACATAGCGAGAGATGAGGATATTCCTTTTATCCGGTACGGTTTTCCTATTTTAGACAGGATAGGCCACAGTTATTTCCCCATGGTGTGCTACCGCGGGGCAATGCGTTTCCTGGAAAAGATACTCGACGCTCTGATGAACCGTATAGACAGAGATTCTTCTGAAATTGAATTTGATCTGGTAATGTAAACTGCAAATGCTGAAAAGATGAACGTTGAACATCGAACACTGAACATCGAACATCGAACATCGAATGATGAAATCGCTTTGCTCCGTCAGTTTATAAATTTGGTAGAATACCTTTATTCAGAATTCGATGTTGGACGTTCGATGTTGGACGTTCATTCTCTTTATTCGATGTTCATTCTTTATTAGTGGAGAATGACCTATGACTAATATACCGATTTTAAAGGAAAGAAAAAAACAGATCTATCACAAAGGCGAAGGAGTCTTTGATCTTACATGCGATACAAAGAGCCTCGCCGGTTCCGTGAGCCAGAGAGCATGTGTTTTCTGCGGTTCCAGGGTGGTCTTGTACCCTATTGCCGACGCCCTTCACTTGATACACGGGCCCATTGGATGCGCTTCATATACCTGGGACATAAGAGGAGCGCTTTCCTCAGGACCGGAGCTGCACAGGATGAGTTTTTCAACCGATCTCAGGGAGAGAGATATTATCTTCGGGGGCGAGAAAAAATTATACGCTTCGCTTGTGCAGCTTATAGATACTTATCGTCCCAATGCAGCTTTTGTTTATTGCACCTGCATCATAGGTATTATCGGAGATGATGTTGATTCTGTTTGCAAACGTGTAACTGAAGAAAAGGGAATTCCGGTTCTTCCGGTTCATTCTGAAGGATTCAAGGGAACTAAAAAGGACGGATACAAGGCTGCTTGTGAATCCTTGTCCATGCTGGTCGGCACAGGATCTGTTGAGGATATAGGAAAATACGCCATTAATATAATGGGTGAATTCAATATAGCCGGAGAGGCATGGACTATCAAAGAGTATTACGAAAACATGGGCCTCGAAGTTGTTGCAGTCTTTACCGGTGACGGAAGGGTGGAAAATATAAAGCGTTCCCACGGGGCTTTATTGAATGTGGTTCAATGCTCAGGTTCTATATTGAGACTTGCTCAAATAATGGAGGAAAAATACGGTATTCCATATATCCGTGTTTCATATTTCGGAATCGAGGACATGTCAAAGGCCCTTTATGATGTTGCCGCGCATTTTAAGGATAACCTGGGAATCATGAAAAAAACAAAAGAGATTGTGCGAAATGAGATAGATACGATCTATCCTGATCTTTTGAGATATAAAAAAGCGCTTTCAGGAAGAAAAGCGGCCATTTACGTGGGAGGCGCATTTAAAGCCTTTTCCATGATAAAAGCATTGAGATCTCTTGGTATTGATGTTGTCCTTGCCGGTTCTCAGACCGGCAATAAAGATGATTATAAAGTCTTGAGGGATATGTGCGACGAGGGCACCGTGATATTAGACGATGCTAATCCGCTTGAGCTTTCAAAATACTGCATCGAAAAAGGCGCGGATCTGTTCGTGGGAGGGGTAAAGGAAAGGCCTATTGCATATAAGCTGGGGATTGCATTCTGTGACCACAACCATGAAAGAAAAATTTCTTTAGCTGGTTACAGCGGAATGATCAATCTCGCAAAAGAGGTCTATTCTTCAGTTTTGAGCCCTGTGTGGAAATTCGCCCCGCAAAGAATGATTTCTCAAAAAAACATGACACGGAGATGATGAAATGAAAACTCAGGAAAAGATTGAATACAAGGCCACGAGCAATGCATGCAAACAGTGCAGCCCTCTTGGAGCATCCTTTGTTTTCAGGGGGATCGAAAGATCGATTCCACTGCTTCACGGCTCACAAGGTTGTTCTACTTATATCAGAAGATATCTGATCAGCCATTTCAATGAACCTGTAGATATTGCATGCTCAAATTTTACTGAAGAAACAGCCGTATTCGGAGGGGGCGCAAATTTAAAACTCGCCGTTGAAAACATAATCAAGCAGTACAAGCCCGAACTCATTGGCATAGCTACAACTTGCCTGAGTGAAACCATAGGAGAAGATGTGCCTATGATCCTCAAAGGGTATAACAAAGAAAACTTTGATGAAAATTTTCCCGAGATAGTATCAGTATCAACACCAAGTTATTCAGGAACCCACATAGACGGGTTCCACGGCGCGGTGAGGGCTGTCGTAGATTCCCTATCTGTGAAAAAAAAGACTAATACAAAACAAATAAATATCTTTCCCGGGATGTTGTCACCTGCTGATTTACGGCATCTCAAAGAGATAGTATCCGATTTTTCGACAGACTATGCGATGCTCCCCGATTATTCAGACACCTTTGATGGCCCCTTATGGACGGAATATCAGGAGATACCGGAAGGCGGAACAAAAATAGAAAAGATCGCTTCCATGGGAGACGCTGTTGCAAGCATAGAGTTTGGAAAAATATTGGCCGGAAAAGAAAGCGCCGGCAAGATGCTTGAAAGCCGGTTTAATGTTCCCTGCCATAGCCTCGGCCTTCCCATAGGTATAAACGAGACCGATGCTTTCTTAAAAGCCCTTGAAACCATTACAGGAAAACCTGTGCCGGAAAAATATATTCAGGAAAGGGGAAGACTCATAGACTCCTATGCGGACGGACATAAATACGTTTTTGATGCCCGGGCCGTTGTTTACGGCGAAGAAGACCTTGTCACCGGGCTTGCCTCATTCTTGTCGGAAGTCGGTATAATCCCGATTATCTGCGCTTCAGGCGGGGAAAGCGGGCTGTTAAGACAAAAAATCCTGGATATCATACCCGATGCAAAAGATGTAGGAATCAGGATAATCGAGGGCGCTGATTTTGTAGAAATCGGCAAGGAGGCAAAAAAAATCGACCCAGATTTTTTTATAGGAAACAGCAAGGGATACAGAATTGCACGGGAGATGAAAAAGCCTTTGATCAGGGTGGGGTTTCCTGTCCATGACAGGCTCGGCGGCGCAAGGATTGTCCATGTAGGCTACAGGGGCGCACAGCAGCTCTTTGATACCATATCAAATACAATTATAGCAACAAGGCAGGAAGCCTCACCTGTCGGGTATACATATATGTGATAGGATTTAGGAATTTAGGGATTGAGGGATTGAGGGATTATAAGAACTATACAAAGTACTTAAAATTGAGAGATTGAGAAAGGAGATAACAATGGACTTGGCAAACCATCCCTGTTTTAACGCTAAAATGAAAGGCATTTATGGAAGGGTACATCTTCCGGTAGCTCCCAGATGCAATATTCAATGCAAATACTGCGACAGAAAATACGACTGTGTAAATGAAAGCAGACCGGGTGTAACGAGCGCAGTTCTGACTCCAAGACAGGCAATGTCCTATCTTGATTTTATTTTTAAAAAAACAAAAAACATATCAGTTGTAGCAATTGCAGGCCCTGGAGATCCTTTTGCAAACCCTGAAGAGACTATGGAAACCTTGCGCCTTGTCAGAGAAAAATACCCGGAAATCATACTATGCCTTGCCACAAACGGTCTCGGCCTCGGTCCGTATATCGATGAACTGGCGGAGATTAATGTGAGCCATGTAACCGTCACCTTAAATGCAGTCGATCCGGAAATAGGCGCCCAAATCTATTCTTTTATACGTTACGGAAAAAGGGTTTTAAGCCCTGAGTCCGGAATAAACATTCTCTTTGAAAAGCAGATAGAAGCTATAAAAAAGCTGAAAAAAAGAGGTATCATGACAAAGGTAAATACAATCATACTGCCGGGAATCAATGAAGATCATATCGAAGATGTTGCAAAGAAAATGTCCGAGCTTGGTGTTGATATCTTAAACTGCATACCATTTTATCCTAACGCGGGTTCGACCTTTGCCGATATGCCGGAGCCTTCTAAAGAGACCGTGAAAAAGATCAGAAAAAAAGCGGCTCGACATATCACTCAGATGTATCACTGCGTGAGGTGCCGGGCCGATGCAGTGGGAATCCTGGGCCGGGAGAATAACAAGGAAATAATGGAAAAACTAAAGGAATGTTCCGAGATGCCGGAAATCTATGATGAGATCCGTCCGTATGTTGCGGTTGCCAGCCTGGAAGGCTCACTTGTGAACCAGAAACTCGGAAAGGCTAGCGAACTTTTTATCTACGGAAAAGCAAACGGAGGCGTGACATTTATCGAATCCCGAAAAACTCCTGAGCCGGGCGCAGGCATGAAACGCTGGGAGGAGCTTGCCGAAATCTTACATGACTGCCGGGCGCTCCTTACGAACGGCATAGGTAATAACCCGAGGCAGGTTTTATCAAAAAAAATAGATATTCTTGAACTCGACGGGCTGATTGAAGAGGCTGTAGAGGCGGTTTTTGAAGGCCACAGCATGAATTATATGATAAAACGCGATGTGGATGCATGCAACAGGAAGTGTTCTGGAGACGGGATGGGGTGTATGTGATATGGGTTGCATGTAAAACACAGACAATTGGGCGAACACACAGGTTCGCCCCTACATTGGCGTTATCAAAATATTGAAACATCTGTAGGGTCAGACCTGTGTGTCTGCCCTGATGAATTTATATATCAAATATCATGGAGGAATCATAATGGAAAAACCAAAACATCATATTTTTGTCTGTTCAAGTTTCAGGGCATCCGGGGAAATTAAGGGTAAGTGTAACAAAAAAGGGTCCACAGATTTTATACCTTACATAGAAAACGAAATACTCGACCGGGGAATGGACGCCCTGCTTACAAGTACAGGCTGCATGAAACAGTGCGACAACGGCCCTGTAATGGTTATTTATCCGGAAAATTTCTGGTATGGAAATGTTGAAAGCGAAGATATAATCGATGAAATTCTGGATGCTCTGGAAGACGGCGGCGCTGCTGAAAAGTATCTATTGAGCTAGAAAGGTAAGCAAATGAGAATTCACTACTTACAACACGTACCTTTTGAAGACTTGAGTAGTATTGAGCCAATATTGAGGGAAAAGGGACATGAATTAACGGCTACACATTTATACAAAGGCCAACAATTGCCCCTGGTAAAAGAAATTGACTGGCTAATAGTCATGGGTGGACCAATGGGCATCTATGATGAAGCAAAATACCCGTGGTTAAACGCTGAAAAGCTTTTCATAAAAGAAGCAATTGAATCCAATAAAATTGTTCTTGGTATATGTCTTGGCGCACAACTCATTGCGGACGCACAAGGGGCAAAGGTATGTCAGAATAAGCATCGGGAAATAGGCTGGTTTAATATTAGTCGATCACCTGAAGTAGATGGCACAGTCCTGTCAGAAGTAATTCCTGATCAAATGGAAGTATTTCATTGGCATGGTGATACCTTTGATATGCCACAAGGAGCAAAGGCAATAGCTGCAAGTGAAGCGTGCCGGAATCAAGGTTTTATAATAAACAATCGTATAGTAGGTTTTCAATTTCACCTTGAAACTACATTACAGTCAGCAAGTGCACTTATAAACAACTGCCGGGATGAACTGGACAAATCTCAATATGTCCAAACCGAAAGTGAAATATTGTCAGATAATCAGCGTTTCACAAATATCAATCAGGTAATGTACTCCGTATTAGATGCATTGGAAGTACAAAATGGTCGACAACGCAGTTGATTTGCCGTAATAGTTCACCACGGATTTTCACGGAAATACACTGAATTCTCGTAACTGTTCAGGTTGTTAGGTTCACGGTGTGAACCTGAGTAGTTACACTTACTCATTGTTTTTAATTTTCAGTGAAACTCCGTGTTGTTCCGTGGTGAAACTTTTACGAAAGGAGATAAAAATGGCAGGTTTAAGAATAGCTATAGTTTCAACAGATGGAGCGAACGTAAACGACCACTTCGGCATGGCCAAACGGTTTTTGATCTATGACTGTAACGATAAAATCACATTTGTGGAAGAACGGCAGACCGAGACGTATTCTGTGGGCGACCCGGAGCATCCTTTTGATCCGGAAAGATTTGGTCGGATAGCAGCCCTGCTCAAAGACTGCAGCAAGATTTATGTGACACAGATAGGTGAAGTTCCTGCCTCAAAGCTAAAAGAGCTTGGCATCGAACCGGTAATCTATGAAGGCCCTATTGCCAATATAGTATAACTCAAGGCTAATGGCTAAAGGTGAAAGAAAAATGTATACAAAACTAAAAACTGCGCTAATTGATTTAGCCGAAGAAA
This sequence comes from Deltaproteobacteria bacterium, assembly GCA_030272815.1. Taxonomy (GTDB): domain Bacteria; phylum Desulfobacterota; class Desulfobacteria; order Desulfobacterales; family ETH-SRB1; genus B13-G4. Next base: position 4,718 of record JAJSZT010000040.1, on the reverse strand, counting down.
ATGGTCTCCTGGAAAGTGAGGTCAACATTACAGCTAAGATACTGACACCTGAAGAAGCTATAGGTGAAACGGAAAGAAAGGATTTTCCTTTGCTTCAAGGAAAGGAATTCTTAATCCAGGCGGATTTCAAGAATGCCCTGGGGCAGGCATTCACAGATGCCCCAGGTAATTTCAAGGGTAAACTCAAAAAAATACTTGAATTAAAATTAACAGATAACAATGAGCGAGCCCTTTTTATTGCTACGCTCAACGCTGTAATGCGATACGTGGACGCAGCCGACAAGACTATTCACTGCAAAAACAAGGAACCTGAATTATGCGCCAGGGAGATAGCAAGGACAATCATCGATAAATACAGTGCTGATGTGAAGATCGGAATTGTTGGATTCCAGCCGGCCATAATAGATAATTTTTCCAAAAACTTAGCTGCCCAAAACGTCAAGGTAACAGACCTGGATAAAGACAATATTAATAAAATAAAATATGAAGTGCTTATCTGGGACAGCAGGGAAAAGACAGATGAGCTTTTTAAAACCTGCGATATCATTTTGGCGACAGGCTCAACAGTAGTAAATGACAGTCTGTCTCAGTTGATTTCTCTCTCAGAGAAATACCAGAAGCCGCTATATGTTTACGGCACAACAGTTGCCGGCACCAGCAAAATTTTGAACCTGGAAAGGCTGTGTTTTCAAGCTTCTTAAGGGGTTATCATGAAAGCACCTGGCGATTTGAAAAAATATAAAGCGTTTTTAGTGACATTATTGGTTTGCCTTATTTCTTCTACTGCCTTTGCCCAAAAAGAATCTAAGGAACTCCTTGTGTTTGCCGGATCGGGAATGCGGCTTCCTCTGAATGAAATAGGAGAAAGGTTTGAGAAGCTTTATGGGATAAAGGTCATATACGACTATGGAGGAAGCGGAAGACTGGGCAACAAGATACTGGTCGGGCAATCCCCTGATGTCTTTATCCCGGGCAGCGACAAGTGGGCAAAAATCTTAAAGAAAAAAGGCCGTGTAAGAGATTACACTCCGATCGCATATCATACTCCTGTTATCATTATCCCTGAAGGGAATGGTAAAGTGAACTCGCTTGGTGATTTTCTCGATAGCAACAATCGGCTCGTATTGGGTGATGCCAGGGCGGCTGCCATAGGTGGCGCTTCTGCTGCAATATTTAAAAAAGCGGGCATCGAAGAATCAAGGATGAATGTAAGGGCAAAGGGACAAGCAGTTAAGCAATTAGTGTTATGGATTGAAGAAAATAATGCTGATGCTTCTATTGTCTGGAAGGCAGATGCGGTTCAGTCCGGCAGGGTTAGAATTGTTGACATCCCTGAACAGTATAATGTCAGAAGTATTATTCCGGTCTGTAAGATGATAAAACATAAAAAAGAGACAAACGAATATATTCATTATCTTCTCGGCGTTGAAGGTAAAGCAGTTTTCAAAAAACATGGTTTTGAAGTGGTGGAATAAATGAAAAGTCTTTCCTTTGACCTGACCGTATCGCTTATTGCAGGCATCTTTGTGTGCCTGATTGTGCTCCCCATGCTCGCTCTTTTTACAACGACTTCGTTAGGAGAACTGGTATGTCAGCTCAAGTCTCCATTAGTCTTGTCAGCGGTTCTTATAAGTCTTGAAACATCACTGATAGTAGTCTTCCTTGCATTATGTTTAGGAATCCCCGTGGCCTATTTGCTTGCGATGAAGGACTTTAAAGGCAAAGAGATATTAGATACACTGGTTGATCTTCCTATTTGCATGCCGCCTCTGGTTGCGGGGTTGGCTCTACTAATCCTGTTGGGAGGAAATAGTGAGCTTGGCGGCATGTTAAGCAACCACGGAATCGACCTGATATTTTCTAAAAAGGGAATTATTATTGCGCAGCTTTTTGTTTCGATTCCGTTTCTAATTAAATCAGCAAGGGACGCGTTTGAATCGATAAATAAAAATATCATCAATGCCTCATTGACCCTGGGAGCGTCAAAATTCTATACGTTTAAAACGATTCTACTCCCGCTGGCTAAAAACGGCATCTATACCGGCATGATTATGACCTGGGCAAGGGCGCTGGGAGAGTTCGGTGCGACTTCCATGGTGGCCGGCTGCATTCCCTTTAGAACCGAAACAATGACTGTAGCCATTTATCAGAATGCCATGTCAGGGGAGCTGGCCGCCTCAACCGCTGTTGCTCTGCTCTTGCTGGTATTTTCTTTTACATTGCTGCTGGTATTCAAATCACGGGTCAAGGTACAAGCGGGGTAAGCGCTAAGTTGTTTTTGCCCAGGAGGGACTGGAAAAAGATGAACATCGAACATCGAACGTCCAACATCGAATGTTGAATGGGAAAAGATGAAGAAACAGAAATAGCTGTTGAATGTTCGTATTGGTTTTTTATTCGATTTTAAAATAATTTGAGGAGCGAAGCGACATCATTATTCGACGTTCGACGTTCAATGTTCGATGTTGGACGTTCATCTTTCAAAACAACTCCGTATGGCATAAATGCAACCCGTTTACAAAATAACTTAGCGCTTATGGGTACAAGCAGGGTGAATTGCAATGGGTATTGTATTAAAGGAAATCTCAAAAAGCTATGACGGACGGGCAGTACTGAAAAATTTAAACCTTGAGATTAATCAAGGAGAATTTCATGTGCTGTTAGGACCGAGCGGCGGCGGCAAGACAACTACACTGTCCGTCATGGCTGGACTGACTGAACAGGATAGCGGATCTGTTTCTATCGGCGGCCTGGATGTAAGCAACCTTTCTCCTGACAAAAGAAGAATTGGTTTTGTCTTTCAAGACCATGCCCTGTTTCCGCATCTAACCGTGTTTGACAACGTTGCTTATGGGCTCAGGGTCAGAAGGGTCAAGGTGCATGAGATGACACGCAGGGTCGAGTATTATTTAAGCAAAGTAAGTATTGCAAAAGAAAAGGGCAAATTCCCGCACCAGTTAAGCGGGGGACAGAAACAAAGAGCCGCCCTGGCCAGGGCGCTCGTTATTGAACCTGAAATACTTCTTATGGATGAACCCATGAGCAGTCTGGATAGCATGACCAAAGAATCAGTACGGGATGAATTGAAAAGTATTCAGCAGGAAATAGGTGTGACCACGGTTTATGTTACTCATGACCAGAATGAGGCAATATTGTTGGGAGACCGCGTTTCAGTGCTTAACAACGGGAGGGTGGAACAGATAGAATCCCCTTCCGAACTTTTCCATCACCCTAAAACCGAATTTGTGGCCCGTTTTGTCGGGATCAAGAATATCTTAAAAGTATCTCCAATCAGAATAAACAACCATGAAGCAACAGTACAAATCAATAATGACGGCATGGAACACCCCATCAGGATTCGAGTTAAAAAATATCCTATTTTTGAAAAAGGCAAAGAGATCGATCTGTGCATCCATCCGGAAAAAATCACTCTGAAAAGAGAAGAAAAAACATATGCCGGCGACTTGAACCAAATCAGGGGGAAAATAGTAAAAAGAACAAATAACGGTAATGGCTTTATGGCAATAGTTGATATTGGCGGCACGACACTGCATGCATCAATTTCAAGTGATTTTAAGGTGCGCGAGAATGTATGGGTTTGCTTTGACCCTGATGCGGCACACCCCTTATGCGGCAAAAAGTGCAGAGCCGCCGAAACCAAGAGAAGATGTCTTAAGGAATAATCCAAATGAAAGGAATCATCGATTCTACTTTACGCGAAGGTGAGCAGGCGGCTAATGTTTATTTTGATCTGACAGAAAAGCTACACATAATTGATCTGCTCATAAAGGTTGGTATTGATGAGATAGAGCTGGGAATTGCAGTGCAAAACCCCGAGACCAGGGAACTCATCAAACAAGCCAGAAAACTCGCAGGGTGTCCGAAACTTGCTCTGTGGTGCCGGTGCCTTCCCGGAGACATTGAAGAAACGTTGGCCCTGTCGCCGGATGTTCTTGCACTTTCTATTCCTGTTTCAGACATTCATATAGAACATAAACTGGGTCAAGATAGAAGATGGGTAATGACGAAAGCGCGGGAAAGTATACGGCAGGCTAAGGACAAGAGCCACTGTTACCTTTCCCTCGGTCTGGAAGATGCCTCCAGGGCCGAGCCAGATTTTGTGGAAGAGATATCTTGCCTGGCCGTGGAAGAAGGCGTCAACAGAATACGTTTTGCAGATACGCTGGGAATTATGGACCCTGTTTCCATGTTCAGGGTTGTTACGAAATTAAGAAAACGGTTCGATGTTGATATCGGGGTCCACACACACAATGACTTCGGCATGGCCACAGCTAACGCAGTGGCCGCATTGAAAGCCGGGGCCGATTTTGCTGATGTCACGGTAAGCGGACTTGGGGAACGGGCTGGAAACGCCGCCCTGGAGGAAGTGGTTGCCTTTTTGGTCAAAAGGAGTAAGATGTCTCAGTACAAACTCAAATATCTCCCTCAGATCGCTCACTATGTGGCACAGGCTGCTCGTATCCCGCTTTCTCCCAGAAGCCCTGTGGTTGGAGAGGATATCTTTACATGCGAATCGGGAATCCACATAGATGGAATAATAAAAAATCCTTCCAATTATGAACCATTCGATCCTGCGGAGGTATCTATGCGGAGAAAATTCCTTATCGGCAAGAAGACAGGGAGAAGCGCTTTACGTCACAAACTCAAGAGTCTGAGGACAAATACTGAAGACAGAGTTCTGGAAGAACTTTTAAGGA
>JAJSZT010000039.1 GCA_030272815.1 Deltaproteobacteria bacterium | reverse complement strand
TTCATCAACTTCCGCATGCTCACTTGTATCAGAATGCTGTGCGCCCTCATCTGAAGCGATAAGAATTTTATCATGTTCAATTATTCTGTTCAGCTCTTGTTCTACACATGTTTTCAGGTAGTCCTGGCCAAACGCATTAGAAAGAGCTTTTTCTATTTCAATCTGGATATCATTTCCCAAAAGCGACAAAGTAAATTCGTTGCTTTTGACGATAATAGATTTATTATTTTCCGATTTTATTATTTTCAGTAATTTTTTTTGAAAATTTTGGAATAATGATAAATCAAGAGTAAGTTCATCATTTGTCCAGCGGTAATTAATAAGCGTTCTGAAATTAAACTTTGTTTCTGTAAAGGCTGCAAAGTAATTCAGTATGCTTGAGGGGAGTTTTTTTGAGGTTAGATTTTCATTCGGCATATATCAGTCCGTTGATAATAATATAAGGATAATATTCAACTAATCGCCTTTAATATAATCTAAAGTTTCACCGTTTTTTACGAAAGTTTAAAGATCATACAAATTATTTATCTAAAAAATCACCAATTGGCATGAAAATTGAATTTCAATTTTTATGCCAATATCTATTGTTATTTCACTAAGTTATATCATTTTACCGCTTGCGACACACACCTTTTTGTGGTATACATTATAGCAGATAACCTGCTGAAATTAACCCTAAAAGGAGTGAAATCTCATGTTTATTTTACACGATATTCTCAAACCACTTCAGAATGAATTTTCATCCAGTAAACTTGGCAACCAACGCAGTAGGTGGTTCGTCTATGCTCTGCTTTCATTCATTATCCCTTTTACCAGTTCTATCTCATCGAACATTTTTCGCTGTATGCATGCTTTTTTTGGAATTGATATCAATAAGCGCAAATTCTATACGTTCATGGCATCAACCAAGCTGCCCTGGGATAAACTCTGGTCAAAATTATGGAATAATATTCCAGAACCTCTAACTGATGGACGATTGCTGGTTGCCCTTGATGATTTTATCAACCCCAAGACCGGTAAAAAAATCTTTGGTTGTTCGCACATTTTTGACCATGCCGCCAAGTCAAATCAGACCAAGTACCCTTGGGCACAAAATGTGGTTCTCGTTGGTTTGCTCAAATCCATAAAGGGACGCTGGGCGTGTCTGCCTCTTGCACATAGATTTTATCTGCCGCAAAATGCCATTAGCTCAAAATTAGACAACATGAATATTTCCGGAAAAACACCTTCCTTCAAAACAAAACTAGAGCAAGCGGCCGATATGTTGGCTCAATTGGCTCATCACTTTGATGGGGTTAAAATTTTGTGTACTTGTGATAGTTGGTTTGGCAACAATGGGTTGTTCAAACCTGCTCGAAAACGTATTGGCAACTTATTTAATTTGCTCTCACGATTACGCTCCAATATTGTGCTATATTCTATGCTACCCCAAAAGCTACCAGGACAACCTGGCAGACCACGCAAATATGGAAATCGATTGGGCACCTGTGCTGAAATGGCAGCTACGTTCAAAGCACAAGCATCGAAACTTCGGGTATTTCTTTATGGAGATTATCGTGATGTCATGATTTATTCAACAGTGGTCATGCTAAAAACACTCAAGTGTCCTGTCAGGGTAGTATGGGTATTTCGCAAAACCCAATGGGTTGCACTATTTTCCACTGACCTGGATCTGTCAATTAAACAGATTATTGAGTATTATGGGGCCAGATGGAAAATAGAATCCGGGTTCAAAGAAATCAAGCAGGAGATAGGCAGCAGTAAGAGCCAAACTCGTAATGCTCATGCTGTCATAACTCACATTAATTTTTCAATGATGGCTACTACTATTATTTGGATTTATGGTGCACGTCTTGAAAACACCCCAGAACGTAGGCATAAAGTCAGAGGTCGTAACAGTTTTGCCTTCTCTGACCTTCGGCATATCATTACTAAAGCCGCATTGAGTGAGGATTTTGATGCTGTTTGCCATAGTCACCCCAAATCCTTGAAAAAATATTTCATTGACACGCTGCTACGCATGGTTGCATGATAATTATGCTTTAATTTCGGTGAAACTTCAGATATAATTATACAATAATTTTATTAAATAAGCTATTTATGCTTTGAAAGTCAACTTTCTGAAATTATATCTCAAAAATATATTTTCTAAGATATAAATTAAGTCGGCCATGTTTGATCTGTTTGAAGACTATGCGGCATAGGAAGGGGGGAGCAGTGGGGCTGGTGAAGCAATTTGTCCAGAGATCGCTCCCTCAACACGTAAAAATCTTGATTTATCGATGTTTCCTTAAGTGTTTGCGCTCAGTTTCCATGATTTTTATTAGCTAAACTCAGATTTCTGAAACCCTGCGGTCACTGCGTGAAAACATAGACTGAACATAAGCCCAGTGCGGGATATCCTCATGAACTAAGAAAAAACATTAAAAATTTTTAATTCAGAAGGTTTTCATAAAAATCATTGCCCTTATCATCTATTATTATAAACGCAGGAAAATTCCTGACGGTAATCAAAAAGACAGCCTCCATGCCCAGCTCAGGATACTCAATGGTTTCAATATCAGTTATACACTCTTTGCCCAGCCTGGCTGCAGTTCCACCAATACAGCCAAGGTAAAATCCTCCGTGTTTTTTACAGGATTCTGTCACAATTCCGGAACGGTTTCCTTTTGCCAGCATAATTAAAGAACCCCCATGCTCCTGAAAAAGCGGCACATAGGAATCCATGCGCCCCGATGTAGTAGGTCCAAAGGAACCGGAAGGATAGCCTTCAGGAGTCTTTGCCGGACCTGCATAATAAATAATATGTTTCTTGAAATATTCAGGAATGCCCTGACCTGTTTCAATTCGTTCCTTGATTTTTGCGTGGGCTATATCCCTTGCAACAACAAGCTTACCTGTAAGCAAGAGGCGTGTTGAAACAGGATATTTGTTTAAAATGCCGCATATCTCATCCATTGATTTATTCAAATCAATATTAACCGCATTATGGTTTGTCCAGGTGGGCTTCGGCAAATATCTTTCCGGATCAGTCTCAAGCCTTTCCAGAAAAATTCCTCCTTTTGTAATTTTCGCCTTAATATTTCTGTCAGCACTGCAACTAACCCCGAGACCAATCGGGCAGGATGCTCCGTGACGCGGAAGGCGTATCACCCTTATGTCATGACAAAAATACTTGCCTCCGAATTGTGCGCCTATTCCAAATTTTCGTGATATACTAAGCAACTCAGCTTCAAGTTCATGATCTCTAAATGCCCGCCCAAATTCGTTCCCTGTGCAAGGAAGACTGTCAAGATATCCTGCTGAAGCAAGTTTCACTGTCTTCAGGTTCGCTTCAGCAGAAGTTCCCCCCACTACAAAAACAAGATGATAAGGCGGACATGCTGAAGTGCCCAGCGACTTTATTTTGCTTTTCATGAAGGTTATAAGCTCATCCGGTTTCAAAACAGCTTTTGTTTCCTGGTAAAGATAAGTCTTATTAGCTGAGCCTCCTCCTTTTGCAATAAAAAGAAAATTATATTCATCTCCCTGTGTTGCATACAGTTCAATCTGGGCGGGAAGATTGCAACCTGTATTTTTTTCATCATACATTGTCAAGGGAGCTAATTGTGAATAACGAAGATTGTTTTTTGTATAAGCATTAAAAACACCCCTTGAGAGAGCCTCTTCATCGGAAAAGTTTGTCCAGACCTGCTGCCCCTTTTTACCTGTTATAATAGCTGTTCCTGTGTCCTGGCACATGGGGAATACGCCTTCGGCAGAAATAACCGCATTTTTCAGCATCTCAACCGCAACATATCTGTCATTATCAGAACTTTCAGTGTCATCAAAAATATTTGCCAGCAGTTTAAGGTGCGACGGCCTCAGCAGAAAGGATATATCTCTAAACGCCTGCTCGGCAAGAAGAGTAAGCCCCTCTGAGTCAATTTTTACTATATCCAGGCCTTCAAAGGATTTTGTGACGACATGCTCCTGGGTTAACAGGCGATATTCTGTATAATCATCTCCAACAGGAAACATATCCTGATATGAAAATTCTGCCATTAAAAATCCCTTTTTTAATAATACGTAACCGTTCACGGAACGTTGAAATTATTGTTTACAATTTTCAGTGAAACTCTGTCTCGTTCCGTGGTGAACTCATACAATTAATGATTCTTCAATCTCGTCAAGAAATCTGCTTCGGATGTTTGATTGTCCCTTTCGGTAGCTGGAATGAGTTAAAAACAAATAGACTTCGGCCCTTGTCATCGCCACGTACATAAGGCGGCGCTCCTCGTGAAGACCCATTTCTGAATCCATGGCTTTCCAGTGAGGAAAAAGCTGTTCTTCACATGCAACCACAAAGACCACCCTGTATTCCAGCCCCTTGGAAGCATGTATAGTTGACAAAATTACTCCGCTTTTTTTATCTTCTTCTTCTTCATCTTCTTTGTCCTCCTTAACCAGAGCGGCTTCTTCAAGATATTCTACAATTGTATCTTTCTGGGAAGCTGAATAAATAAGCTGCTCAATATTCTCCTTTCTTGAGGTATAATCCATGGAATTGGCTATGGAATAATGCTTAATATAATCCATATAGTTAACTTTTGACAATATCTCGTTGATTGCAGCATCAGGTTTCATGTCCCTAATATCATCAAGCAACCTGATTACCTCACTGAGAGAATTATATATTTGGGAAGCCATAAGCTTTTCTCTAAGAGCATTGCGCGCTGCATCCTGAAGGCTCATTTCCCCTGTTTTTATCTGAGCGATCTTATTGATAGCCGCCGGGCCGATCCCACGTTTGGGAATATTTACAATCCGCTCAAAGGATGCATCATCTTTTTCAAAAACCGCTGCAGCAAGATAGCAGTTTATATCCATAATCTCTTTACGTTCAAAAAATCCCTTTCCACCTAACATTCGGTACGGAATTCCAAAAGATCTGAATGCCTTCTCAAAGGAAAGAGAGCAGAATTTAGTCCGATATAAAACAGCTATTTTACTATAAGCAAGACCCATTTCGCGAAGGGATTTGATCTTTCCGGCAACCCAATCAGCCTCTTCTTTTTCATTGAAAAAATCATAAAGCTCAACCAGTCCCCCGTGCTTGTCAGAAAAGCACTTTTTTTCCATCTTGCAGTCGTTATGTCCGATCAGATCATTTGCCGTCCGAACAATCTCATCCGCAGAACGATAGTTCTGTTCCAGCCTGAAAACCCGGGCCTCTTTGTACTTTTCAGGAAACGACAGGAAATGATTCATATTGCTTCCTCTGAATGAATAAATAGCCTGCCAGTCATCACCTACACAAAAGAGGTTGCCGTTTCGAAGCAACAGCCCTGTAAGATCCTCCTGAAGATTATTGGTGTCCTGATATTCATCCACAAGAATAAACTGGAAAATTTTTCTGTACTGCTTGCGCACATTTTTGTGATCCCGAAGCAAATTGCGTGTCAAAAGCAAAATATTATCAAAATCAACCGCATTATTTGATTTCAGTTCCTTTTCATAAAGATTAAAAACATCAAGCAATCTGATACGGAAAGCGTAAAGCTTACCGTCAAGATAATCAAAAGGATTGCCGGAGTTTTTTGCCCTGGAAAGCTGAGCTAAAACAGGTTGGACATACTTTTTGTCAAAATTCAATTTTCCGACAATAATATCCTTGAGTATCTTTTGCTGCTGGTATCCTGCGTAGATCTGTAGAGGAGTATTATATCCAAGCAGGGAGCAATGTTTTTTCAAGATTTTAAAACATGCTGAGTGAAATGTTCTAACCCAGGGGAAACGTATCAATGGCATTCCTGTCATACGAACAAGACGGCTCTTCATCTCATCTGCCGCCTTATTGGTAAATGTGATCGCAAGAATGCGTTCAGCATCATAGCCATTTGAAACAAGATGGGCTATCTTGGAAGTTAATGTCCGGGTTTTGCCCGAGCCTGCACCGGCTATAACCAGAGCAGGAGTCCCGACATACTCTACAGCATCTCTTTGTTGATCTGACAGTTGCATTATATTCCTATTGGGTATTTTTTGAGAATGCTATGATGGTAAATTCTAATGAGGAAGTTATTTCTGTTCGTGTCCTATGGTAGCGCCAGATGAATTTTTGTGGCTTTTTCAATCTTGCTCATCTCTTTCTTTCCTATTGTCCCGATTAATTTCACGATCCTGCTTTTGTCGAGAGTGCGGATTTGGTCTGTCTTAACCTTTGAGACCTTTGGAAGTTTTCCAGTTCCTTTGGGTAAAAGTACCTCAAAAGGATAGATATTCTGGAGATTCTTAGAAGTAACAGGCAAGATGGTTACCGTTGCAGAAAATTCGTTGTTTTTGTTATTGGATACAATAACGACCGGGCGGGTCTTTGAAATTTCTTTTCCCACAACCGGATCCAGGGCGACAAGATATATTTGCCCCCTCTTAATATTCATCCCATCCCTCCAGATCACCGGGCTCAAATTCCTTTGTTATGGCAAGGCTCTCTGCTTTCCTGGCCTTATAGCCTTTTTCCATGAGGCTCTGCATTTGCTCATTTTGAATTTTTTCAATCCGTTGTCTCAAGGTTTCAGTAATGAAACCACTCTTTTTTCTGGGGCCCACTAATTCGTTCAACTGGTGAGACAGATCTGCCGGAAGGGTGATGTTTAAACGAACCATATCCATAATACACCTCCGTAAGAACATTATTACGAACATTCATAATACATATTATAAGGAGCCGTCAAGGGAAAAAATACAAGACCTGCCCAGTCCTTTTCAAATTCTTTCCATTTACATTCTTGGTAACATCCATTGCGCATCGACTTTACAGAGCTTTTTGTTGAAAAAGGGATACACGAAAGGAGAAAACCGAATCCAGTTAGCAGGGGACAAAAAAAATCCTTGAAAATCCGTCATGAATTGCCCCCATCCTTGTTGAAAGTTGCTTTTAGAAGATTGTTAAAGTTTGCTGTGGCCACGCAGATACAGGTATCGGCAGCCCCATAATATACCTTGATTTCTCCTGTATCTTTTACAACAGCGCCGCAAGCGAAGACCACGTTGCCGACATCTCCGATTCTTTCGTAATCCTCTCTCGGCGACAGTATCGGTTTGTTGCATCTGGCAACCACTTTGTGAGGCTGTTCAAGGTCCAGCAGAACAGTGCCGATTCTGTAAATGGGACCGGCTACGGTCATTCTTACACCATGATAGATCTCAAACCACCCATACTCTGTTTTTATCGGCGGTACTGAGGCGCCGATACGAAAGCTGTCCCACATGCCCGGTCGTGGTGTCATCAAAAGCTCAGATTTTCCCCAGTCAACCAGATTTTTCGAATATGATACCCACATACTGCCAACGTCTTTCCCTGTTGGCCGGTCAAGGCGCACATACTCTCCGTTAATCTTTTCAGGAAAAAGTATCCCGTCCTTGTTGCCGGGTTCAGACACAAGGGCAATACGTTTGTACTGGTGAAAGTCATCGGTTTCAGCCAGGGCAATTCGTGTGCCGTATTTTGAGTATGCAGTGTACATGACATAATAGACACCATCGATTTCAGTAATCCGCGGGTCTTCAATCCCGCGGGTTTCATACTTTGCAAATGGGCCTCTGCGCGCTGGTATCATGACCGGCTTGTCTTCAACCGTGAAATGCAGCCCGTCTTTGCTGCGGGCAAGGGCAAAAACCGAATGTCCTTGTTGCTCCTCGACTCTCAGGAGATGAAAATATTCGTCTCCTTTTTTTATTACTGCACCATTAAAAACAGTATTACATCTGAACGGAATATCATAAAGGGTAATGATGGGATTATCTTTGAACCTGCTGAGAACTTCTCCTCTATTGGCAAAACGTTTAACCATCAGAAACCCCCTTTGCTTTCGGCGCACTCTTTCTCGATCTTATCAATGGTTGTTGTTCCAAGACATATACAGCTTTTGGCAGCGCCATAGTACAAAAGGAAGTTGTCCTCTTCCAGAAGAGCGCCGCATGAAAATATCAGGTTTGGGATATCCCCGATCCGCTCGTAATCCATACGGGGCGACAGGACAGGAACATTAGTGCGCGCAATGACTTTAGCTGGATCGCCAGTGTCCAGAATCAATGCCCCTATCCTGAAAAGAGGGCCTGAACACGTATCCTTGATACCGTGGTAGATCACCAGCCACCTGCCGTCTTTGAGCCTGACAGGAGGCGCGGCATTGCCAACCCTGCTGGCATCCCAATAGCCCGGCCTGGGCGATATTAACACCTTTGAACCGCCCCAGTATACAAGATCATCAGAATAACTGATCCAGATGCGTCCGCCGGACCAGGGCCGCTCGAGTCTCGCGTATCTGCCGTTGATCTTTTCCGAAAAAAGTGTCCCGCCCTTGGTGTCCACAGCGGAGATCATGCCTATCCTGGTAATGCTCTTGAAATCGTCTGTCCTGGCCAGCCCTATCCTGTACCCATAACTACTCTCCGCAACATACGTAACAAAATAGGCGCCCTCAAAGGGAGTGACCCGTGCATCCATGACACTGATCTTTTCATACTTCTTGTATGGTTCGTCTTCCGAAGGTTCCATAAAAGGTTTTTTGTCCACCTCAAAGCAAAGGCCGTCTTTGCTTTTTGCAATATACAGGCTCTTTTGACCGCTCAGATTTTCAATGGTTATGAGTAAAAGGTAGATGCCGCGGAACTTGACAGCGCCTGCATTGCAGATATCCGAGGCTGGAAACGGCAGATCCGAGAGGGTAATAATAGGATTGTCCTTCCAGCGACGGATAATATCAGGTTGTTTTTTTTGAGGCATGATTTATTCTCTTAAAAGGGCTGAAAGTATCTGCTCAACAGAAGAAACAGCCAGGCAGGTTGTTTCATCACAAGATCCGTAATACATGAAAAGCTGTCCGTTTTTTATAACCATTCCATTTGTAAACAAAACATTTCCAAAAAAACCGGTTGTCTCATATTCGTATTCAGGCTCAAGCAAAGGAGTCTTTCCACGTTTTACAACCTTCCATGGTTGCTCAGAATCCAGCAGCATTGCAAAAAGACTGTACCTGGAATTTTTTCCCTTAGCATGATAGATGCAAAGCCACCCTTTATCAGTCTTTATCGGGGCGCTGCCGCCGCCGATCTTCATGGATTCATAAACTATATCACGGGGACGGGCAATGCATTTGTAATTACCCCAGTGCAGAAGGTCAGGCGACTGCGCATACCAGATTGATGCCTTGCCAAACCCGCTGTTATTGGGCCGGTGCAGGGCATGATATTTATTGTTTATTTTTTCCGGAAATATTGAAACATCCTTGTTTTCCGGATGGAATATGATTCCTTCCTTTTTATATTTTTTAAAGTCGGTCGTTGTTGCCAGGGCCGTGCACCAGCTATCAGTTGATATGACGGTATAGTTTATGTAATAGGTTCCGTCAATACGTACAATGCGCGCATCTTCCGTGCCGTACTCTTCAGCAGGAGAGCAGGGATAGATAAACGGCGCCGGCTCTACCGTAAAATTTATTCCGTCAATGCTGCGCGCCAGACGCAGGTGGCTGATGCTGGAAAGATAATCCTTGCCCCTGTATACAACACCGCGTGTATCCTTGAGTGACAGATCAGGATCATCCTTATCAAACTCCATAATCTCAGGAATGCCCCGCCCCTGGTAAAATCTGTAGACCGGAACCCTGACCTTACCCGGTTTTGGAATACAACTTTCCGCCACCCGCAAAAGCAGTATGACTTCATCATTAAAAAGAGCAGCGCCTGCATTAAAGGCTCCGCGAACACGGTATCCCTCTGCTGAAGGTTTGACATCAGACGGATAAATTAAAGGATTCTTTTCACATCGTTTAAACATATAAGTTTTTTTCCTATTCTCCGGCAAATACATACCGGGTTTTGCATTCCAGTTTAGTGCCAAACTGTTCATAAACATTAAGGGTCTGCCGTGCAACAATGTCCCAGGAGATATTTTCTTTGATATAGGTTAGTGCATTTTGAGAAAACTTTTTGTATACCTCCGGATCAGTAAGCAGCGTTACAATCCTGTCAACATATTCGTCATTGGTTTGCGCATAAAATCCTGTTTCTACTCTCTCAAGAATATCGACAAATGCCGGAAGATTAGATGTGACTACGGGTTTGCCAAAGGTCATTGCATGTGCCATTATGCCGCTTTGAGCTCCTGCAGTATAGGGCAAAACCACGATATCGGCAGCGCTTAGAATCGTATCAAAAGTTTTTTGGGGAAACTGGCCCCTGAATACTTCAATACGGTCTCTAACAGGTGAGTTATTTATTTTTTCAAAAAGCATTTTGCGATAGATGCTGAATTCAAGCACTCTGAGTTTTCCGGACAGCACCAGCCATGCATCCGGAACTTTTTTAACTATCTGCGGGAAAAGGTCCACAATCCTGTCAAAAGACTTGGTTGGTCGAAAATACCCTGCCAGCAGGATTACTTTTCTTCCTTCAAGGTCGAGTTTTTTCTTGGCATCAGGGATCGGGTCCATGTCTCGCGCCCCATGCGGAATAAGAAAAATCTTTGACTGATCTGCATCAAAAACCGTTTGCAATATATCGACGTGTTCTTGTTCATGCACAATAATGCCGTTTAGTTCCCTGCACATGGTCCTTAAGATGAGCTTTTTTCGAAACTCTAATTTTTTCCGAACAGTATGGAAGGTTGCTATAACCGGAGTACCAGTGGATTTAAGGCGGTAAATCAGTTCGAGTACGGCAATGCCGTCTAATTCACCATACAGGCCGAATTCGTGCTGAATATGGACAAGATCGGGTGTGACCTTAATAATTGCATTAAAAATCTTGCCGGCAATGCCGTCTTCTCTGGGAGAGTATGAGGGGTAAACATGCTTTCCTTCGGCTCCGTTCTGGCTGATAATATGAATCTCATTAGGCAGCCTTGCCAGGGCTTCAACCAAAAAGCTGGTATATGTTCCAATGCCGCATTCAATAGGGGGATATGTAGATACAAATGCTATACGCACGCTGCTCTCCTTTCCGCTTTTAACCCACTATTTTTCCCTAAATGAGGGCATATGTCAACCTTTCCGCCTGAGGATCAGGCTAAAGATTCTTTATTTTTTCAATTAAATCTCGGAAAGTACCATATAGATATTGCTTGAATTGATCATCATTTAAAGCGGGTAATGAATAGGTAGGTCGCTGGCTGGAAACGAGGAAAACACCCTCTGACATTAAATCTGAGAAATATGCTTCTAAATTTTTTACAAAATTCTTGAACCATTTGGGGTAGGTTACTTTTAAAGATTTAAACCCGTTGATTATCTGCCCCTCGATCTCCGAACTGTTAACCAGAACATCGAAAATATAAAAAAGATCCTTTGCCATTTTTGCCTTTTCTTTTCGTCTGTTGAATACCAGTCCTTTATGCAATATGTATGCTTCTGGCGATGGGACTTTAACTCTTAAATGTTGAGTGTTTCCCTCGACAGGAAAGTCATCAATCTCAACTTCGATTACATTTTCGAGGGCAATTGAAATATACTGCAGAGCTTCAGCATGCAAACCTTTCTGAACTTCGATCACCACATCTTCTTTAGAACCCTTCTTATCCGTAAGAAATTCAATTTCAACTTCGCAACCATCAATGGCACCTTCATAATGAATTATTGGTGGCGTATGCAAAGTTTTAAAAACTGACTTTAAGCCTGCATCCATAAGTAATTGATCTAATGTTTTTGATCCAATAACAGGAAGTTTATCTTTTACCATCAAGTCAATGTCTATCGTTCTGATGGAGTCTTTCGATTTGTCACCTAAAAGATAGTGGTAGTAAATGAGAGGAACCCAGCCGCCGCCAATAACAATTTCCGGCAAATAATCTCTAATGCTACATAAGGCCTTCAGAAAGCCGGTTTTAAAATTTTCGGGCATAAAAGCTTCAGCCTTCAAAGAGCTGTTTCAGGCGTTTTTCATATATGTGATCAGCCTGTTCTAAACCACGAATAGAATAGTTATAAAGGTCAAGATAAAGTTGAATGTCTGAAACAACCCACGATTCTTTTACTTTTTGCTTTTTATAAAAAACTGAATGCTTGTAATAAGGAATTAAGAAAATAACGTTTTCTCCTTGCTGGACTTTGCTTAGTTTCAACTTTTCCTTGAAAAATTCGATACTCTCCAAGTCTTGTATATAAACATGAATCTCATTAAACACAGCATATGGTGAAATGATATTAGCACCGGCATGAAGGCTAAATGCGTGATTAATTTTGTTTGGAACATTCAGGCTGCGTACTTTTTTTATTATCTCGTTCGGGTCTTTTGCCATACAGAAATATTTAGCTTCTTGATTTTTTTTGTAATTATATTCACGAGTCCAGTCTTCCAAAATATATTTTGGATCTTTTACTCTGATTTTCGAATTCAGCCGCAGAGCATAATTCCTGCTTTCTAGTTCCCGTGCCATTCTTGATACAAAACCAGGATCGAGTTTTACAGATTGGGCAAGTTCCCGAATACCCCACAGTTTTTCTTTGTCAGATAGTATAGCCCGAAGAATAAGCGAAGCTTTATCGGAGAAAGGGCTTCTACTTTTCCTTATTTCAGGAAAACTATTCGGAAAACCCACACGTTCGATATATAAGGCCCCATGCTCTAAAAAAACATTTCCAGAAAGGTCTAAAAAATTTATACTTGCCTTTTTTAATTCTATTCTTCTGTCCTGGCTTAAATATCGCGCTATAATAACTGGTTCGAAACCATGATTTTGCTCAACATAGGACTTTAGCTGTAATATTTTATCCCTAAAAATCGGCAAATTTTTCTGCAATATCACTTCGCCGGCTAATTTAAACTTTTGGTTTTTAAAACAAACCTGCGCTATAAAATCAGGATCCCCCGGTTCATTAGAAAAAGGCATTTCCTCTATATGAAGATTTAGGCCCCTGACAGGAATCAAATCTTTTATGCGCTTTCTGAGTTGTTCAATTATTTCTGATTCAATTTTCATCGTTGTCTATATTTAATATGTTGTCCAGTTGGTCAACATTTACATTATAAGCAACATAAGTTCAAGAGAATTATACCTAAGTTGAGCGATTTTTTGCGAAGAAATGTGCCGAGATCTTGATGCAGCAAGGTTTGCGAAAAGCGTAGGCATACCAATGGACCGGTTAGAGTTGCCGGCAGATCATTTCTTTCACAGCTTATCTGAGTAGTAAGGAAATTCTATATTATCAAGTCCGTTTTCTGACATTTTAAAAATACAAGACCTGCCCAGCCTTTTTCAAATTCTTCCCATTTACATTCAAAGTACTTTCCCGTGTATAAATCAATAACAGATATAGCTTCATCACTCTTTATCCCAGAAAGTACAATAGAACCACCTGGCTCTGTCATTTTAACGAGCCTGTGATATATAGTCATTAATGTCGGATATCTTAAATTTGCAGTTATCAATGTAAATTTAGTATTTAAATCCTCTAAGGACATATTTTTTATTACAAATTTATCCTCAAGTTTGTTAATTTTTGCATTATCCCTGGCTTCTTTTATAGAACATGGATCAATATCAACACCAATAGCATTTTTAATTCCCAGCAGTAATGCCGTTATTCCCAAGACACCGGAGCCTGTTCCAATATCAAGAACGCTTGTTTTATCTTTT
Source organism: Deltaproteobacteria bacterium (assembly GCA_030272815.1). Lineage (GTDB taxonomy): Bacteria > Desulfobacterota > Desulfobacteria > Desulfobacterales > ETH-SRB1 > B13-G4. The sequence goes on along the minus strand of JAJSZT010000039.1, from coordinate 19,741 downwards.
GCTTTTAATGAATTTGTTTCATTTAAAGCATACTCTATACCTCTTATTGCCAGCCTGGTTGTTGGATGCTGGCCATTGCCAAATGAAACGCCCTGGCATATCTCAATTACTACATCATCTTCTCTGTATTTACAATTAACTCCCGGCGGTTTCAGAATGACATGGTTTGATATGCGAACAGCTTTGTTGAAAGACTTTTCTATAAACGTCCGGCCATAATGACTTGTATATGCCAGGAAGTTTTCTGTTACCAGATCTCTTATAAGTGATCTTATTTCTTTTCTTTCTAAAGAATATTTCCTGGATAATGCTTTTTCCAGTTCTCCTGGTGTGACCTTTCTTCGGCTATCTTCGATAATATCAAGCAATTCTTTTTTAATCGCCTTTTTATCAGCCTGTAAATACAATTTTTATACTCCTCCAGAAAATATTTTCAAAAAAGGCGCTGCATCAGAATAAAATATATGCTAATTATTCACTACAGCACACAGACCAAACTGTTTTAGTGTTTTAGTAGCTTATAATTTTATGCCCCGTTAGTTCCAAAATCTGGGCTGTTATCATAGCGATAATGTTCCTTGAAGCCATTTTTTGAAAACGATATCCTGAATCTGATAATTACCGTTTTTTATAATAATTTCTTTTTTTATAAGACTTGACAGGGCTTTTGTAACCAAAGAGCCGGTTTTCAGGTTAACCGATTTTAAAGAGTCCGCATTAAAAAGGTTGGATCCGTTATTCAACAGGATCAGCTTTAAGGTTTTTTTTGATTAATACTTAAAATTTGGTGTCAAAGCTTGAATTGTGAATTGAACTTTTTTTATTCACAATTCAAGCTTTGACACCATAGTTTTTTGGGACTTTTTACGAGACCATCAAGGTTTATGAATATTTTTAAAACCGTCAAGTTTCTTTAAGAAACTTTTCCATATTCTTTAAGCTGTTGATATTATAAATACTGCAGGGATAATCATCAGGAAGAATCTTTTTTAATAAACCTGTAAGCACTCTTCCCGGACCGACCTCAGCGAATACTTCCACCTTTTCCTCGATCAGCCTTTGCATCGAGTCATACCATCTGACAGGACTGCATAACTGCCTTGCCATAATAGACTTAATTTCATCAGAATTTTTTCCAAAATCGGCCGTAACATTATGGATAATCGCTCTTTCCGGCGTGTTAAAAGAAACAGTATCAAGAAAATCCCTGAACTCATCCACTGCCCCTTTTATAAGTTCACTATGCCATGCTCCGCTGACTTTTAAAGGAACTGCCCTTGCCTCCTGCAAAGCCGCAAGTGACGAAACTTTTTCAACCTGGTCCGGGGCACCGGTTATAACGATCTGATGTTCAGTATTGTGATTTGCAACTGACACAACTCCGTCCCCTTGAACTTCATCAACGAGTCCCTGAACTTTATCAATGGCAAGTCCAATAATTGCATGCATAGCACCATCATGCTTTGTCGATTCCCTGTGCATCAGCTCGCCTCTTTTAAATACAAGCCTTAATGTATCCTCTTTTGAAATAACTCCTGATGCACTTAATGCACTATATTCGCCGAGGCTGTGTCCTGCTGAAATATCCGCCCACCTGCCTTCTTTTTCTAAAACTGCAAGAAATGCAAGATTAACAGCAGTTATTGCGGGCTGAAGATTAACCGTCATAGTAAGGTCTTCCATGGGGCCCTTGAAACAGAGCCTCGAAATGTTTATTCTGGTAATTTCCTCCGCCATATCAAATAGTTCTCTTACAAAGTCAAATTCCTGATAAAAATCAAGACCCATACTAACTGACTGTGAACCCTGTCCGGGAAAAAGAAATGCTGTTTTCTTCAAAATTAATCCTCCATACCTTATTTCGGGTTTGGGATTGCGGATTGGGGATTTTCCGAAATCCACAATCCGCAATTCGCAATGTGTTATCAGTCATCTAGTTTAAAAAGTTTCCGGGTTAGATCAATATAAGCAAACCTGTCTCCATGGCATCCATTGTTTTTTAAAAAAAGAGTCGGATCATGCAGAATTTTATTTATAAGTGAATTTGTCATTCTGTGAATTGCCTGGCAGTCATTATCTGAAAGGTGATTTAAGGAGTGCAAGGTCTTGTCAACCTCAGTCCTCGCAATGGTATCTATCTTGTCCCTCAAGGCAACTATTGTAGGAACCGCGCTAAGACCCTCAAACCACCGCTTAAAACTAATTACAGCCTCGTCAACGATCCTTTCCCCTTTGATGGATTCTTTATTTCTATCTTTTATATTTTCCTCAATAACTCCTTTTAAATCATCTATGTCATAAACATATGCATTGTTAAGCCGGTTTATATCAGGATCAATATCGCGGGGAACCGCAATGTCTATAAAGAAAATGGGCCTGTTACGCCTGCTGCGCATAACTCCCTTAACCTGATCGCGCGCAATAACAAAATTGGGCGAACCCGTCGAGCTGATTATTATATCCACAACCTTTAAACAACCCGGGATTTCTTCAATACGTACAGCTTTGCCTTTGAACCTATTGGATAGTTCAACGCCCCTTTCAAACGTTCTGTTTGCAACAAAAATTTCTCCAACCTTGTTCCTGATAAGGTGTTCCACTGCAAGTTCAGCCATTTCGCCGGCACCAATCAGGAGCACCTTTTTCCCTTCAAGATTGCCGAATATTTTCCGCGCAAGCTCAATTGCAGCATAACTTATTGATACAGCATGATCTCCGATACCTGTTTCACTTCTGACACGTTTTGCCACAAAGAAGGTTTTATGCAATAACCTGTTCAAAATAACGCCGGATGTCTTTTTCAGAATGGTTGTCAGGTATGCATCTTTAATCTGTCCAAGAATCTGCGGTTCTCCAACCATCATTGAATCGAGGCTTGATGCAACCCTGAAAATATGGCGGACAGCCTCCTCGCCATCATGCATATAAAGAGCATCTTCAAATTTAGATATCGGTATTTTTTTGAATTCGGAAATATAAGTTTTTACTGAATTAACAGCGTTGATAGTGTTTGAAGTAGTCAGCAGCACCTCAACACGATTACAGGTTGAAATGAGCATTACTTCGTTAATATCCGGACACTTTTGCAAACCCTCCAAAACAGCAACAGCTTCCTCTTTTGAAAAAGAGAGAAGCTCCCTCAATTCTACCGGTGCAGTTTTATGATTTAATCCTAATAAAACTATATCGAACATTTCTTTAATTATAAAATTTTAGATTTTTGGTAATAGTTCAGCCACAAAGGCACTAAGACACCAAAACACCAAGGCGTTTGGAAGTTAATTTGGCAGGTTCTTACAATCTGGTAAATTCTCCATGATGTCCCTTTAAAAAAAAATTAACCCCAAAAAAAGTAAACAGGAGTGCGGCCAACCCGACAATAGCCATAATCGCTGCTTTCCTTCCGCGCCAGCCTGCAGTAAGTCGCCCATGAAGTAAAGCAGCATACAAAAGCCATGTTATGGCGGACCAGACCTCTTTTGGATCCCAGCTCCAGAACCTCCCCCAAACCATTTCAGCATAAACCAGACCTGTTGCGAGACCTATAGTCAACATGGTAAAACCCACAACTATGCAATTATATCCCGCAGTATCAAGCAGCTCCAGCGAAGGTAGGCGTCTGAAAAAAAAACCATGTTTCTTGGCCTTAATAGCGTGCTCCTGGGCGAGATACATAAAACCCAATCCTCCAGCCAGCACAAAAGACGCCTCACCGATAAATATTGAAACTATATGAAAAATAAGCCAGAAATTATTAACAATATTTTTAATCTGAACAGGCTCAGAGGACACCTGAGAAGCAAATACCATAACAATGGCCGCAAGAGGCGCAGCATATATGCCAAAGATTCTAAGGTTGAACTTATATTGAAATATTATAAAAACACCAGTTATCGACCATCCGACAATAACAAGGGTTTCATGGAGATTATGAACAGGAATTTGCCCGGATTTTAAAAAACCATAAAAAATAGCCGCTGAATTACACAAAAAGCCAGCTATCAGCAAGAAGTATCCAGCTCTATTTAAATAATTTTTCTGCAAGAAAAGATAAGCAAAGTATCCCGCCGTACTCATCAAGTAGAAAAAAATGGTAGCTATAATCACAATTTCCATTGATTACACCTTAAACATCTTGTAAGCGTTCACAGGTTCAAAAGTTCACCGTTCAAGGTTTTTGTAATGATTGAAGCATGGTAACTACTCAGGTTGTTACTTTGCCTTCATTAATTCTTCAAACCTGTATCCCTGGCCAAAAATCTCAAGAAGGAGGGAGTTTATTCTTTCCTCATCATGGTTCCTAATCATATCGATAAGCCCTCTATTTATAAGCTGTTCAAAAAGGTGCTTGTGCGCTTCCGGTTCGTGTTTTTCGCTTAACGCCTTTTTGCGTATAGCTCCCATTAACTGTAAAAACTCGTCATATTCCTCTCCAAATTCTTTTTCAAGGTCTTGACGCATTTTTTTTGCAAAAGCCGGGCTTTTACCTGAAGTGGAAATAGCAATTACAAGATTACCTCTGTTTACAATAGAAGGAAGAATAAAATTGCAGACCTCAGGTCGGTCAGCTATGTTGCACAATTTATTTTGGTGTTCTGCATCCTTATTTATCTGCCGGTTTAATTCCTCGTTGTCAGTAGCTCCGATAACGAGAAACATACCGTCAATATCAGAGGACTCATAAGGCCTTCTCTTTAATTTTATCATCTTTTTTTCTGCAAGCTCAAGCAGCTCTTCAGCAACATCAGGACTTACAACTGTAACAACAGCCCCGCATTCCAGAAGTGTCATAACCTTCCTTGTGCTCACTGAGCCGCCACCGACCACTAAACATTTACGATTCTGTATATCAAGATTAACCGGATAATATCTCATATCTTATTAATACCCCCAAGAGGTGCTTGTTTATATTAGCCCTCAAAGGTACCCTGTTTTGAGCGCCTAAAGTGCCTAAAATTGTAGAATTCTGTTGATTTCATATTAATTAATGGTAAGCGTTCACGGAACATTGAAATTAGAAATTAGAAATTCGGCCTTCATGCTTTTGTACTGTTCTTCCCAATTTCTACTTTCCAATTTCAAGTTTCAAGCCGTGAACGGTTACAATTAATGGAGCGAAGCGACACTTTAACTTTAGGCACTCTTAAATCAACTCTCACAAAATCTTCCGCAAGTATAAGTTTATTACTATAAGCCTTACGACATTCTTTTTCAATATCTACCTCATCGCATTCAGGATAAAAATGTATTAGCATTAATTTTTTGACATTTGCCATTGTTGCTATTTTACCTGCAAGAGACGGTGTTAAATGGCCTTTTACCTTTAATTCATCCGGAAGAGCTGATTCACAGATCAACAAATCAGCTTCATTTGCCAACGTAACAAGATTATTACTGAAATCCGTATCACCTGAATACACAACCGATATTCCGTTCCGGCTCGTAACCCTGTATGCCAAGCTCTCATTGTTATGTTCAACTGGAATTGATTCAATAGTAAAATCATCAAATTTTATAATGTCATAATTTTTATTATCAAGTTCAATAATATTTATCAAACCCGGCTCAAGTTCAACCCAGTTGCCATATACCATTTTCAGCCTGTTATAAAACTCTGCAAATCCCCTTCCAGCTATAAATGTTATGGGAGTTTGCCTTCGTTCTTTACCGGAATATTTGCTGGCAAATAAAAATGAGACCAGTTCCCCAGTATGATCCGGATGGAAATGACTGAAAAAAATAAATGAAATATCAAAAATTTTAGTACCAACTTCAAGAAGCCTTCTCATTGTGCCAGGGCCTAAATCAAAAACAAGCTTTTTCCCGCCTGTTTCAATTAATGCAGAGCAAGAACTCCTTTTGAGCGATGGTACACATGTGCCTGAACCAAGTATAGTCACAGAAAGTTCAGAATTTTTGACAGCCATTATCTTTCACCAGCTCTATCGTTTATCTTGTTTATAATCCAGGTTAAAAGCTTATCATCATCCTTATAGTCAACCAGGTCCTTTATATTGGCGACTGAAATTTCAGAACGAGCTATACTTTTATGACCTCCTGCAGATCCGATATCACAAAAACTCAGCCTTGCCACATTACCGGCATTTCTGCGAAGACCGTCATTTCTAAAAATAATAATCAGCTTCTTTGCATAAATACCGGAAACAATACTCCAGTTTATCGAATCTATTCTCATGAAAAAATCAGCTATAAGTACACATATATCCGGGTTCACCACAGAACCGAGATGAACATATATTTTGTTTTTTCGCCTGCGCATGTTCTGAATGGCGCTTCTGAAATATTTCAAAAATTCGAGTTTAAGGTCTGCCTGCTCAATCCTCCGGGCCAGTTGAATATTGATATGGCGGAAAAGAAATTGAAATGCCCGGATATCTTCAATTAAAGTATGCCTTTCAAAATTGCTTGTATCTGTCTTAATTGCATAAAATAGACCTGTTGCCAGTTTAGCGGCTGGTTTAATTTTGGCCGCTCTCAAATATTCGGTCATGATGGTAGCTGTAGCACCATATTTAGGTCGGATATCAATAAAAGATCCTTTCACATCCGTCTCAGGATGATGATCTATAATGACATCAAAGTTAAACCTGGCAAATACTTCATGATGATCCGGCTGTGAATCAACCATTATAAAACGATTAAAGCTTCCCTCATCTATTTCATCAATATGAACCAGGCTGACGTCCAAAAGCCTGATCATTGCCAGATTATCAGGACGTTTGATTATATTGATATTGGATATAGTTATATTTGCAACCCTGCGCCATAACAATCTTTTAACGGCCATTGCACTTGAAACAGAATCAGGATCAGCGTTAATAACGATCAGAATATTATCGTTGCCCGAAAATAAATCATAAAAGCGGCGCAGCCTTTCAGACACGGAAAGAGCCATATGCACTTAAGTCCTTATAATATCTTATAATTGCTTCAGTTTTCGAAAAATATATCTTGACAACACAATATTTTTATCATTTTCAGCGTCTTTCGTTATTAGAATTTGAATATCGAATATCGAACAAGGAATGTCAAACAGCAGAAGTTTTTTGAAAGGAATAAATCGATATCTTTCACTTCGATATTCTGCGGTTCCTTGTTCTGCGGTTCTGCGGTTCAAAATAAAGGGGGAATTCTTCCGTTAAATTTCCCTTGCCATGAATCCCTTTTCTCCAGGGTATCTTTTATAAGGACAAGTGTTTCCATTTTATTAAGTGACCATATAGGCGCCACCAGCTCTTCATAATGTGGGTCACCGGTAAGACGCTGAATTACCATATTCTTGGGCATCAGTTCTAAAAAATCACACACAAGATTTACATATTCCTGCTGTTCAAGGCATCTGTAATCGCCGGCATTATAAAGTTTTTCAAGCTTAGTTCCTTTAACAACGTAAAGAAGATGCAGTTTGATACCATCTATTCCCATGCCCGCTATAGTTTTTGCCGTCTCAAGCATTTGCTTTTTATTTTCATTCGGGAGCCCCAGTATAACATGCACACAAATTTTTATGTCTGTATTTCTGGTGACATCGACAATATCTTTGAAACATTTAAAATCATGACCCCTGTTTATAAGGGCAAGTGTTTCATCATGAACAGACTGGATACCGTATTCTATCCAGATTAGATAATTTTTCTCATAGCTCTGCAAAAGTTCCAGAACAGGCTTGTCCACACAGTCGGGTCTTGTACCGATTGACAGTCCAACAACATCATCTACCGCAAGAGCTTCATCATAGAGGCTTTTTAGCTTGCCAAATGGAGCATATGTGTTAGAAAAAGACTGGAAATAAGCAATGAACTTTTTTGCCTTATACCGTTTAGAAAGCGCTTTTTTACCTTTAATTAACTGATCTTTTATCGAAAGCCCTTTTGCATAAGCGCCGGTTCCCGATCCCTTTGAATTACAGTATATGCATCCGCCTGTTGAAATCGTACCATCCCTGTTCGGGCATGAAAGCCCTGCGTCAATGGTAATTTTCTGGACTCTGCATCCGAATATATTCCTGTAATATGTGTTTAAATCAAAATATCTATTATTCATATCAATAATTCCGCCACTTGCTTTGATACTAAAACATATATATATTATCAATAGTAATTACTTGGGTTGATAGGTTGATAGGCTGAAGGTGGAAGACTGAAGGCTGAAGGTGGAAGATGAAAGACTGAAGGTGGAAGTGAGTATATATCAAAAAAAATACGATATCATTGTTATAGGTGCCGGCCATGCAGGATGCGAAGCTGCACTCTCATCAGCTCGAATGGGTTGCAGCGTTCTTCTTGTTGCCATAGATCTTGATAAGGTCGCGTCAATGCCATGCAGTCCATCGATAGGCGGTATAGCCAAAGGACAGCTAGTAAAAGAAATTGATGCACTGGGTGGCGAGATGGCAAAAATTACAGATAAAACAGCGATACAATACAGAACGCTGAATACAAAAAAAGGTCCCGCAGTCCATTCATCCAGGACTCAAAACGACAAAATTCGTTACCATATGGCCATGAAGGCTGTAATAGAAAAACAGCCGAATCTAGACCTCAAGCAGGCTATGGTTGAACGCCTTGTTATAGAAAACGGCAGCATCGCAGGGGTAGAAGATAATACAGGATTCGGTTATCCGGCCAGAACAGTAGTCCTTGCTGCAGGAACATTTTTAAGCGGTCTTGTCCACATAGGATTTAATTCATTTAAGTCTGGAAGAGCCGGTGAGTTTGCTTCTTATGGGTTACCTGAACATCTTAAACAACTGGGTTTTCAGCTCGGCAGGCTAAAGACCGGCACACCTCCAAGGCTAAAAAAATCAAGTATCGATTTTTCAAAGTTCAATAAACAAGACGTTGACCACGCTCCTGCACCGATATCTTTTTTTACCAAAAAGATTACCATGCCTCAAATTCCAAGCTATATAGGGTATACCAATAAGAAAAGCCATATGTTAATAAAAGACAACCTTAAATTTTCTCCCCTGTATAGCGGAATTATAAAAGGTATTCCCGCCAGATACTGCCCCTCATTCGAAGATAAGATCGTAAGGTTTCCCAATAAAGAAAGGCATCAGGTTATTCTGGAACCGGAAGGACTCGATACAGATGAAATTTATGCCAGCGGTCTTGGGAACAGTCTTCCAATGGAAATTCAGATTCAGTTCGTCAGATCGGTTGAAGGGCTGGAAGAAGCTGAAATCATGAGACCTGCATATGCTATTGAATATGACTATATAAATCCTGTTCAGATTAAACCTACCCTTGAAACAAAATTGATTTCAGGGCTGTTTACTGCCGGCCAGATAAATGGGACTTCAGGCTATGAAGAAGCTGCTGCTCAGGGACTATGGGCAGGAATTAATGCTGCATGCAAAGTTCAGGGAAGACCTGCTTTTATCTTAGACAGGTCACAGGCATACATGGCTGTCATGATAGATGACCTTATAACTAAAGGTACGCGGGAACCATACCGGATGTTTACATCAAGAGCGGAATACAGGCTTATGCTGCGTGAGGACAATGCAGATCTAAGGCTGATGGAAATAGGGCATTCACTCGGTCTTATCGGCAATGATGCCTTAAAAGATGTGAAAGAAAGACAAAAAATGATAACCAAAGAAATAAATAGAATAAAAGGAACGATAATTAAACCGTCGGAAGAAACAAACAACTATTTACTTAGTCGCGGGACAAAACCCATAAACAATGGAATATATCTTGATCAAATTCTTAAGAGAGCTGAAATTGATTATCAAACCATAGAAGCACTGGCTAAAAGCCATGACGATATAAACAAAAAGGTTGCACAACAGGTAGAAATAGAAATAAAATATGAGGGTTATATAAAAAAGCAGCTTCGAGAAATAGAAAAGTTTAAAAACTTAGAGAGGATGAACATCCCGAAAGATTTCGACTTTACAAAGGTTCATAGTCTTTCAAATGAACTTAAGAAAAAGCTTTCTTCCATAAGGCCGAATTCACTTGGACAGGCATCCCGTATAGAAGGTATCACCCCTTCCGCACTTTCCGTGCTTATGGTTGCCATCAAAGCATTTAGCTGAAGGTGGAAGGCTGAAGGTGGAAGCTGGGTAGGATGAAGGTTGAAGACTGAAGGATGGCAGGAAGCTTCAGTCTTCAACCTTCAGCCTATTCCCCTGAGTAGTTACAATGAGGAAATATTAAAATGTCCGAAACAGATTATTATAAAATACTTGGCGTAAACAAAAATGCTACCAACGCTGAAATTAAAAAGGCATATCGGAAGCTTGCCATGAAGTACCATCCCGACCATGCCAGGGATGATAAAGATGCTGAAGCTAAGTTTAAAAAAATAAGTGAAGCTTACGCTGTCTTAAACGATAAGGAAAAACGCAAACAGTATGACACATTCGGCTCAACTGGATTCCGTCAGAGGTATTCGCAGGAAGACATCTTCAGGGGATTTGATTTTACCGATATTTTGAAAGAATTCGGGTTTAGAGATAAAAGTTTTTTCACCAGCCGAGGTGGAGATGGTATAAGATTTTCATTTGGTGGTGAAACCCCGTTTGGCAATCAAGCAAGGCAGCGTCAGACAAGGATCAAGGGATCAGATTTTGTATATGAATTACCTTTGACTCTCCAGGAAGTAGCAGCCGGAACAAGCAAAACCGTACAATTTATACGTGCGGGACATACTGAAAAAATAACAGTCAAAATACCAAAAGGCATGGTAACCGGCAAAAAACTGCGCCTTGCCGGAAAGGGTGAGCCAGGTCCATATGGTGGACCTCCGGGAGATCTTTATATTCTTTCCAAGGTTTATGATGATCTGGCATTCACAGTTAAAGGATACGATCTTTATACAAACACAGAGATAAAAATGAGCGAGGCTATCCTTGGAACAAGCATATCTGTTCCAACCATTGCTTACAAGGAATTAAGCGTTAAAATACCTCCGGGCACAAAACACAAGACTATGATGCGTCTTTCAGGCCACGGGCTCCCTTATATGAAGGACAAAGGAAAAGGCGATCTTTATGTGCTTGTCAGAGTCAATATGCCGAAAAAGCTTACTACAAAGCAAAAAAAGTTGATTGAAGAATTGGCTGATACCGGACTGTAAAAAAGCAAATTTATTGACAAGACAACGCTTTCAATGTATTCAAATACAAATAATTTTCGGTGTGAATTTTATCCTGTCAACTTAGGAAAAAATATTATGGCTGACTTAATTCCCGTACTTAATGAAGATGAAATTGAAAAGATGGTTGCTGATGTTGGGCAAAAAATATCAGATGACTATAAAGACAGCGAACTTGTTCTTATTGGGGTTTTAAAAGGTGCATTTGTATTTATGGCCGATCTGATACGAAAAATCACCATTCCAGTTAAAATTGATTTTGTCGGTATTTCCAGCTATGGTTCAAATACTGTTTCATCTGGAAAAATAAATTTAACAAGGGATATTGAAATCAATATTAAAAATAAAGACGTTCTAATTGTTGAGGATCTAGTTGATACTGGTTTAACTTTAAAATATCTTATTGATTATCTAAAATCTTTTGATCCAAAGAGTGTCAAAATTTGCGCTCTGCTTGATAAATATGAACGCCGTGAGACAGAGATAGAGATTGCTTACCCGTGCCATAGAATAGAAAAAGGCTTCATTGTAGGTTATGGGATTGATTATGCCGAAGATTACAGGAATCTTCCTGCAATCTACCACCTGAAACAATAACCAGTGAGAACAAGTTATGATTATTATATGTAATGAATGTGATACACATTTCAACATAGATGAAAGCCTTCTGAAACAGACTGGTTCAAAAGTTAGATGTTCAAAATGTAAAAAAGTTTTTTTAGCATACCCTTCTTCACTCTCTGAGGAACCAGACAAGTCAAGTGAAGTCGAGACAGAACTCGAAGCCGTAATTACTGATGAAGAAATAGAATCGGGCATACAGTACAAGGCTCAAGAAGAATTAGAAGGTATTGAGCTTGCGACGGATGAGGTTTTTGAAGAAAATACCAAAGTCGAAGAAAAGCCTGAAGAAACCGGCCTTGAACTTGAGCTTGATCTTGAGCCCGAAATCGATGAAACACAGGCTGAAATCGAAACTGAATTAGAGCTTGAATTATATGATAAAACAGACAGCGAAATAAGTGCAAAAGAGGAGCCGGAAGAAATTGAGATAGACAGAGAGACTGAAACAAAAATTGAAGAAAGTAAACAGGAAGATATAGATCAAGATAAAACACCCGGGGAATATACTGCTGAAAAAATAGAGGAAAAAGAAGAACCTTCAAAAACATTTAATATGGGGGTCATGCCCGATAAACAAGAGGCTGAAAAAGCGATAGAACCCATTGATAAGGCAGAAAAAGGCCCATTAACTGAAAAAAGTGAGCCGCCAAAGGTTGCTGCAAATAAAAGGATAAGCATGCCTGTCCTTTTATTGTTGCTTGCAGCACTCTTAATTAGTGGTGCCTACGGTACATATAAGCTGCTCGACAGCGTCGGAATAAATATCCCCTTTGTCAGCGACTTGTTAAAGCCTGAAGTTCAGGATGCCGGAAATCTTAAAATTCACACTTCTGATATAAATAATAAATTTGTAGAAAACTCAAAGATCGGAAAACTTCTTGTAATCACGGGCAAAGCAAAAAATGGATATTCCGATGCCCGCAGTTATATAAGCATAACCGGCAAACTCTATACAAAGGAAAAGATACTTTTAAAAACAAAAACAGTTTACTGCGGCACGATACTGTCAGAACTTGAGCTTCTGAATATGGATCTTGACGCTATAAACAACAGGCTTTCGAACCGCTTCGGCGATAATAAATCTAATATTAAGGTTAAAGAGGGCTCAATTATACCGTTTATGATAGTATTTGCCGATCTTCCGGAAAATCTGGATGAATTTACGATTGAAGTAGCAGGCTCTCTTCCATCATAGAAGCAAGAACGTAAAATTTGTTTTCGACTTGACTTAAAACAGTTGAGTTGTTAGAGAAGCCATTGTCAAAATCCTGGAATCCAGGATTTAGGATTATTATGGCGATGTAGCTCAGTCGGTTAGAGCATACGGCTCATATCCGTAGTGTCCGGGGTTCAACTCCCTGCATCGCCACCAGCTTAAACCTAAGTTGAGTAAGGCCTCTCTGGTAGAATTCAGAGAGGCCTTTTTTTATTGCTTGAAAATATATCATAAATTGTATTATATTAAATTTTTAATAAAAATTCACCACGGAAGGGCACAGACTTTCACTGAAAATTGTAAACAATAAGCAAGTTACTACTTGTGAGCCTTTGGCTTATATGAAGATTTGGGCTATAAAATCATAGGTGCAGCACGGGAAGTATATAAACATCTTGGTCCTGGTTATAATGTTGAGAAAACTATTTTGATAATTCCGTGAAAATCCGTGGTGAACTATTACTATTATATTTATTTGAACTGCGATCTGCCATGTTAACCGGTTTTGAAAAAATTGTTGAAGAACGCATCCGGCAAGCTCAGAAAAAAGGTGAATTTGATAATCTGCCCGGCTCCGGCAAGCCTCTTAAATTTGAAGATGACTGTTACATTATGGAAGAACTCCGTCTCGCCTATAAGATATTGAAAAATGCGGATTGTATCCCACCGGAAATAGAATTAAAAAAAGAAATAAATCACATGGAAGACCTATTATTCAAAATGGATGACACTGCTGAAAAATATCGCACAATAAAAAAATTAAACTTCTTGGTAATGAAGTTGAATTCACTTCGAAACACATCAATAACACATGAAATACCTCAGCGATATATGGCAGAAGTAATAGAACGTATCGGTTAAAACGTTAAATAATCGTTCACGGTTCACGGTTTTTTTTAATAAATTTTGTCATGATTGAAGTATGTTTGATAGTAACAGTTCACGGTTGTCGGTTTACAGTTAACAGTTTTATGTTTTGAACAGCCGTAAACTGTGAACCGTGAACCGTGAACCGTGAACGATTACAAATAACTTTTATATATTAGGTCTTATTATTACTTATGTTTTTTAAGAAAAAGAAAAAAAATGAGAACGGCATCTTTAAAGGAGTTATGACAGCCTACTTTATTGTTGTACTCCATGTTCTTTTAATTGCAGGTGTAGGGCTATTGGTAATTTTTTTCCAAGGCATTATCAATTATATGCCATGGATACTTCTTGGAGGTTCAGCCCTTATCATTGCTTCTGTTTACCTCTTTTACAGGCGCATTAAAAAACAAGGAATGACTCTTCGCGAAACTCTCAATTCTCCCATGTTTCAGGGCAGAACAGTCGAGGTAAGCTTATTGGGAGGCTTGGCATCTGTTAAGGTCGGCGGCGGGTCCGGTGGTGCGCCGGCTCTGGGGAATAATTCATCAACTCAATATCTGCAACTAGAAGACCCTGCTTCCGTCCGTCTGAAAGAACTCACCGAACTTGCTAATTTACTTGAAAAGAATCTTATTACACTTGATGAATACAATGAATTCAAACAGCAAATCCTAAAGACTTCAGGCAACACCGATTTGAAACTCGTTAAATCTATTTGATCTGCTATGAAAAAGCTAACGATTGCCCTTCTATCCGGCGGCGCATCTTCTGAACGAGAGGTCTCTCTGAAAAGCGGCGACCAGGTCTATGAAGCGCTTGACAAGGAAAAATACAAAGTCATCCGCTACGATCCTAAAACAGAAATAAACCGTCTGGTTGCAGATGCACCTGAGATAGATACCTGCCTTATAATACTGCACGGACCTTTCGGAGAAGACGGGACGGTACAGGGACTTCTTGATCTGCTTGGCATTCCATATCAGGGAACCGGAGTGCTTGGCAGTGCTCTTGCAATGAACAAAATTGCTGCAAAAAAGCTTTATGAAAAAGCCGGGCTGCCTGTACCGCCTTATATTGCTATTAATCGTGGTGAAGAAATTGATCCTGAAAAGATTGCTGATCAGCTTGGACTGCCCCTGGTAGTTAAGCCGGTTCAAGGCGGTTCAAGTATCGGCATGTCTATTATAAAATCAACGAAAGCCCTGAAACATGCCGTTGATATTGCTTTTGAACAGGATAATTCAATCCTGATCGAAACATATATTAAAGGCATAGAAATTACAGGAAGCATTATAGGTAACGAAAAACCGGAAGCCCTCCCTGTTGTTGAAATTATTCCCGGCAAAGAGCATGAATTTTTTGACTACGAGGCAAAATATACCGCTGGTTTAACCCGGGAAATATGTCCCGCCCGCATTAATGAAAATCTTACGAAAAAAGCTCAGAAATATGCGCAGACTGCCCATTCAGCTCTATTCTGTAAAGGCTATAGTAGAACTGATATGATTCTAAAAAATAACGATATATACGTACTTGAAACCAATACAATTCCCGGCATGACTCCAACAAGTCTTTTACCTCTTGCTGCAACAACCGCCGGTATTTCCTTTAGCAAACTTCTTGATACACTGATTGAACTTAGCATTTCCGAACACAGAAACAGCAGGTAATTCATGATCATAAAAGGCAACAGAGAATTAAAAAATCATTATCATGAACTCTGCTCAGGAGATATATGCATAGGAACAATATCCTCAAGGCATATGAAATCATTTATGCTTATTGATCTTCTTGAACGGAATATAAACTGCCTGCCATCTCCGCTCTCACAAATTCTAAACAGTTCCAAAGCTGCACAGGCTTTAATTTTAAAAGACTGGATGCTTCCGCATACATGCGTTATTACAAAGCGGACAGAATTGATTGAAACCATAAATACATACAATAAAAACAGCATCGGCTCGGTAGTGACCAAAGAAGACCACATGCACTGCGGATATGGTCTGAAAAAATGGGATACCATTGAAACCCTTTATAGCTTCATGTCCCAGTCGAAATCTTCTTATCCTTTTGTAGTTCAGCCTTTTATAGAGAATTTTACTGATCTAAGGGTAATTATTGTGGGAGATTATACTGAGGCATATACCAGGCATAATCCTAATAACTTCAGAATGAATATCGCAGCCGGCGGAAAAAGTCATCCATACATGCTAAAAAAGGAAGAAAAGGATTTCTGCTATGCTATTATGAAACGCAGCAGGTTTCCCTTTGCTCATATCGATATTATGATTACTGAAAATGGCAGCCATTACCTTACAGAAATATCTTTAAATGGCGGCATTAAAGGAGCAAGTATAAGCAGAAAAGAACTTGATAAGAAAAAACAAGATCTTCTTGAAAGACTGGCAGAAAACCTCGAAAAAAATTGAAAAAAGGTTAAAAGTTTAGTCCTATATGATAAAATTATAATGGCTTACCGCAGAGGCGCAAAGAACGCAGAGTAAAATGATTTTTCTTTTTGCCCCCAAATACCCCAGAGGGGCTGATTCTTTTTGATTTCCGCCCTCTCAGCGGAAAACAAAATAAAGATAAACTCTGCGTTCTCTGCGCCTCCGCGGTGACCTATTCCAAAAAGGGAGATTTTTATGAAAGTCCTGGTAATCGGCGGCGGCGGCAGGGAACATGCCCTTGTCTGGAAAATTGCTCAAAGTCCAACAGTAAAAAACATATATTGTGCACCGGGAAATGCAGGGATCGCTGACTTGGCAACCTGTTTGCCGATCAATTCCGGAGATATCAACAAACTCGTTGAATTTGCCAAAAAAGAAAAAATAGATCTAACGGTAGTAGGGCCTGAAGATCCTCTATGTAAAGGCATTGTTGATATTTTTGAAAAACAGGGTTTAAAAGTATTCGGCGCAAATCAAAAAGCTGTGGAGATAGAATCCAGCAAATCCTTTGCAAAAGACTTAATGAATAAATACGGGATTAATACTGCTGCCGGCAAGACATTTACCAGTTATAAAAAAGCGGAAGACTATATACGCAAAACAGGTGCTCCTGTTGTTGTAAAAGCAGATGGACTTGCAGCCGGCAAAGGAGTATTTGTCTGCGAAACCGTTTCAAAAGCAATTGACGCTCTTAAACTTATAATAAAAAAGCGGGCTTTTGGTGACGCCGGGAATAAGGTTGTCGTTGAGGAATGCCTTACCGGTGAAGAAACTTCTTTCCTTGCCTTTACAGACGGCAAAAATCTACTTCCCCTTCCCTCCTCACAGGATCACAAAGCAATATACGACAACGACCAGGGTCCAAATACAGGAGGAATGGGCGCATATTCTTCCGCTCCAATAATAGACCGGTATATGCATAAAAAAATTATGGAAGAAATTATGATGCCGACTATTCAGGCGATGGCAAGTGAAGGCCGGCCTTACAAAGGTGTATTGTATGCCGGGCTTATGATAGATAAAGACCGGATAAAGGTTCTTGAATTCAATGCACGTTTTGGAGACCCTGAGGCTCAACCTCTTTTAATGCGGATTAAAAACGACATTGTCCCGATAATGGAGGCAACAATTGAAGGAACGCTGGATAAATGTAAACTTGAAATTGATGACAGGGCTGCGGTCTGTGTAGTCATGGCATCCAAAGGATATCCTGGTTCATACAAGAAGGGTATACCGATTTCAGGTCTTAAAGACGTAAAAAGAATGAAAGATGTTGTCGTTTTTCATGCAGGCACTGATAAAAAGGAGAAAACGATAGTTACAAACGGAGGCCGTGTCCTGGGAGTTACTGCTTTAGGAAATTCCGTCAAAAAAGCCATTTCAAGGGCATACATGGCTGCTTCCAGAATAACATGGGACGGAGTATATTATCGCAAAGATATTGGACAGAAGGCATTAAAAAGAATAGAACAACCTCCGAAAGTAGGAATTGTGATGGGGAGCGACTCAGACTATAAAGTTATGGAAAAAACTGTGGCTGCTCTAAAAAAATTCGATATTCCATTTGAAATGACCGTCGCATCTGCACACAGAAGCCCTGAAAAAGCATATGAATTTGCATCATCAGCGCGAAAGCGAGGGCTTAAAGTTATTATTGCAGGTGCAGGACATGCAGCGCATCTTGCAGGAGTTATCGCGGCTTATACTTCTCTCCCCGTTATTGGAGTCCCAATAGATTCTTCTGCCTTGCAAGGCCTGGATTCTCTTCTTTCCACCGTTCAGATGCCTCCAGGCATACCGGTAGCAACTGTGGCTATAGGAAAACCAGGAGCAAGAAATGCGGGAATACTTGCAGCACAGATACTCGCTGTTTCAGATGCCGGGCTGGAGAAAATGCTTGATAATTATAAAAAAGAAATGGCCGCAAAGGTAGAAGAAAAAGCAAGCAAACTTCAAGGTCAAATATAGTGTCCAGCCAAAAATTGCTGATAGACCCGTTTAACCCCCAGCCGGAGTTAATTCTGAAAGCAGCCGGTTCAATAAAAAAGGGCGGTGTAGTTCTATTTCCGACAAAATGTCTTTATGGACTCGGAGCAGATGCATTTAATCCAGAGGCTGTTGACAGGATTTTCAGGATAAAACAAAGACCATACAACAAACCAATTTCAGTTCTGATAAAGGATACAAATGACCTGCATATACTTGTAAAACATATTCCATCAACTGCAAAATGTATTATAGACTATTTCTGGCCTGGACAAATCACAATTGTATTTGAGGCGAAAAACACTATCTCCCGCAATCTTACTGGAGGTACAGGCAAAATCGGCATACGCATGCCGGAACATCCTGTAGC
The DNA here is from genome assembly GCA_030272815.1 of Deltaproteobacteria bacterium. GTDB lineage: Bacteria > Desulfobacterota > Desulfobacteria > Desulfobacterales > ETH-SRB1 > B13-G4. Next base: position 1,095 of record JAJSZT010000039.1, on the reverse strand, counting down.
TCTTTCCCTTGTAAAAAAAGTGAATAGCCCGATAACAGGAACAAGCGCCAATATATCAGGGCAAGCAGGATGTTCAGCCATATCTGATCTTGACGTTCAAATTGCCGATAAAATAGACATGATGCTTGATGCAGGCCCGCTCAAAGGAGGAACAGGTTCGACCGTTATCGATGTTACAACTCCCTTTCCCACTATTTTAAGAGAAGGTTATGTTTCTGCAAAAAATATTTTTGCTGCACTTGAGAAAAGATAACACTTTAGCGCTTTTAAATATTATTTTTTTGGACAGGATTTACAAGATATTCAGGATTAAAATTATTGTAGCCGTTCACGGCTTGAAACTTGAAATTGGAAATTGGGAAGAACAGTACAAAAGCATGAAGGCCAAATTTCTAATTTCGTAACAGTTCAGCCCTATGCTATAAAATTATAATGACTTACCGCAGAGGCGCAGAGGACGCAGAGTAAGATGATTTTTCATTTGCCGCTGAGAGGACGGCAAATGAAAACTACTCAGCAGCTTTGCTGCATAATAGTTTAACTTTAGTGCACATTTACCAATGCGAGTTGTCCCAAATTCCCCGGAGGGGCTGATTCTTTTTGCTTTCCGTCCTCTCAGCGGAAAGCAAAATAAAGATAAACTCTGCGTTCTTTGCGGCTCTGCGGTGAACTATTACCTAATTTCTAATTTCAATGTTCCGTAAATGCTTACAAATCTTGTTTATCCTGTTATCCTGTCAGATTTTTTTCAAAAGGCTAAACTATTACGAGAAAGCAATTTTATTGACAATAACTGCTAATTCTCATATATATTAAATTTATGCCGGAGTGGTGAAACTGGTAGACGCAGAGGACTCAAAATCCTCCGGGGGCAACTCCATCTCGGTTCGATTCCGAGCTCCGGCACCAAAAAATATCAAGGGATTAGCTAACATTGGCTAATCCCTTTTTTTAGTGCCAAATTATGTATATTTTATAAAGTAATATTGTAAGCGTTCACGGAACGTTGAAATTGGAAATAGCGGTTAATCTTTTGACCAACGATGCTCTCGATCCTGTAGCCAGGATACCTGAGTTCAAAGTCTGCGCAGTAAG
>JAJSZT010000038.1 GCA_030272815.1 Deltaproteobacteria bacterium | reverse complement strand
GATTTTTACGAGAATACATATGGTTATTGCATTACCAATAAGAGCGTGAAACGTGAGCACCGCATACCCCAGGTTCTTTATCTCGAAGATGATGTTGTTGTCTCTGTGCTCCGCCGGGAGAAATCTCCATGGACGCTTAAAGTCGAAGATAACGATCTTAATCTGTATTACTGGGAAAAATATGAACGTACCTTAAGTTTGCCAGACCCCCTGCCTTTTTTTGGCAAATCCCTTAGCAATGGCTCAATGAGTGATGATGTCATTTCAGTGAATGGTGCCGTGACTCCCGGCTTCTTCATATATTCTCATTGCTATTATTTTACTGAGGGTGTCCCTTGTGGATTTTGCTCCCTCAAACATGCTAGGAAGACGGTGGGGAAGAATCTTGTCCCCCGTTTCTCCGAGATCCAGGTGAAAGAATCCATCGAATATATTCAAAGCTCATCTTGGGGGGAAATTCCTTTGTATAGCAATACCACTGGAACTCCTCGAACGGACCGGGAAACCCAGCGGGAAATAATCGATCGGGTTCGCTGGATGAGTGAAGCCCAGGACCCCAAACGTCCTATACATATTTTAACCCATCCACCGCACGATTTTAAACTGCTTGATGAATTCAAGGAGGCGGGGGTTACATCGATCGGTCTCAATATGGAAGTCTATGACCGAATGCGTTTTAAAGAAATATGTCCCGGGAAAGACAAGTTTTATGGATATGATAAATGGTGGGATTGTCTTGAGTACGCAAGAGAGGTTTTTGGTGATTTTCGCGTGTATTGCGGCTTGGTTTGGGGACTTGAACCTGTTGAAAGCACCATGGAAGGAATGGTGAAAATAATGAAACGCGGAGTGGGCCTTTCGACAAATATCTTTCACGCCGACCCTGGTTCCGTACTTGTGAAAAAAGAACAGCCGTCAGTGGAGGATATTATGAAGTTATCCAAATTTGAATCTGATCTTTTTCTTCAATTCCCGACTTTTAAAACCATATATGATGTCAGTATGCGCAACACCCTTGACTGGGAAATTCATCAGGGATTCTTGCGCGGCGACCGGCCTGAAGAAAAAAATATGGAATCTACGCAAGCATGAAAAGAAATATACCTGATATCGATATATATACATGGGATGAAGTGAACGTCATCTGCAAAAAGCTCATTGCCTTAATTGATAAACCTTTCGATGTGATCGTTTGTATCATGCGTGGCGGCGCTGTTCCCGGTGTGATTATAGCGAACGAGCTGGGCATTGATGAGGTGATTGCCATCAAAATTGTGCAAGATGGACAACGCAAAGGGGCAAACCCTTCAGAAGATACGGGAGAACCCGGTGTGTATCGTGCAGAGAAAGGCGTCGTTCTGGTCCCTCTGAATGATTTTAATCTCAAAGGGAAAAGAGTCCTGGTTGTTGATGATGTGCTGGATTCCGGCCAAAGTATTAAGACTGCTCTGAATGAAATCCATAAACAGAGGCCGGCGGATGTGAAGCTGGCGGTAATGCAAAAAAAAACCTATTCCCAAATTGAGCCGGATTACTGTGTAGAAACCAGGACTAACTGGCTTTTTTATCCATGGATGTCGTTGCGTGAGCTTGAAGAAATGAAGAAAAACCTCGCACGCAAGGCGAGACCATGAACGTCGTATTGGTCCTGCCGGGAAGCGGCGTCCGTTTATCATCCCCGACTTCCTTAGCCGGCGCTGAGCATTTGGGTTTGGGTTCCATTGCAGCCTATCTCAGAAGCCTGGGGCACCATGTCACCATCCTGAATTTTCAAGTTGAAGAGTCACTTGCTTCCTCTGAGGACGCAGCCGTGTATTCAGCCGACCGCATCATCTCATATGATCCCGATATCATCGGCATGTCTATCACCGGTTTGACCATCGCTCAGGCACTGCGTATTACCACACGGATCAAGGAGGAAAAACCCGATCTGCATGTCTGCTGGGGGAGTCACCAGGCCTCCAGCTGCGCATCAGATATCCTGGGAAACGAATCATGTGTGGATACAATTGTCGCCGGGGATGGTGAAATCCCCATGCAACATCTTCTTGAGGTCATAGGAGATGGAGGGGATTTTTCACAAGTGCCGGGCCTCTGGTACAGGGATAATGGTTCTGTGAAAATGACGGGCGAACCTCCCGAGCCGCCCCTTGATTCGCTTCGGTGGCCTGCGCGTGACACGCTTGAATATCTATTGCGAAGAAATATCTGTATAAAAGATGCGAGAATATCGACAAGTCGAGGATGCCCGTTTAAATGTTCATTTTGTGTCTACCCGGCGCTCGGGTATCTCAAACGCTGGCGCGCGCGTAAACCATCCGATATTATCGAGGAAATAAAACATCTGGCCACTTCATATGGGATTACGCATTTCTGGTTTAGTGACGATAATTTTATCCTTCCTAACCGGAAAAGCCGTCAGCGGGTTGAAGAATTAGCTGATAAACTGATTGATGAAGACCTGGGGATCACCTACCGGGTACTCATGCGAGCGGATGCTGCTGATGGACAAGGTAAACTCTTGGCAAAACTCGCACGCAGTGGTATGACCTGCGTATATATGGGAATTGAATCCGGTTCGCCTCGGCGGCTAAAATATTTTGAAAAAAATACTGGGCCGGATGTCTACCGTCGGGCAATCAAACTGGTGCGTGATCATGGTATCGGCCTGCAAATAGGCTTCATCATGTTTGATCCGATGACCAGCTGGGATGACCTGGAAGAGGACACCCGGTTCCTGCATGATATCCAGGAGATGTATCTCTATACCAACTATTGTCAGGTGCTCCTCACGTATCCAGGCACGCTGTTTGCGTCGAGGCTCGTGGATAAGGGGCTTTTGCATAAAGGCTTTAACTATAAATCTGAATATCGAGATTATATCTATGAAGATGAAAGCATTGGAAAATTTGCCGATATTATTGAAAGTGCCAATACCAAAGAACAGATTGAACTGGATGATTTTTTCAGACGCCTCAGGATGATTGATGTTCCGGGGCTTTTTCGTGGTGCCGACAAAGCAATCGCAGGGAGAATTAACCGAGATGTGGAAGATTGTACACTTGAATTGAATGAAAAAGCCTATAGTATGTTCACCAAACTTCTTACCATCGCTCGTACTTCGGGAAATCACGAGGAGCTTTCAGGGCTTTTGCATACGCATTACGAGTTTACCTTTAATAGAGCGAAAGAGCTATTCCTGTTGTTCAAGCAGTATCCGGAAGAAGTGATTCGGGATCTTTCAGCAATCAGAGGAATAAAAGGATGTGAATCGAGAAATTTTCAGTTTTATGAAAACATAGTCCAGGGCCGGGGGGCAAGTCTCCGGGAGTAATGAACATTTACAAAACAAAATATGAAGCAAGACGCCATGTATGATATCCCCAAAATTGAGAAGAACATTATTCTGGTTCGTCACGGTCAGAGCAAGGAGCAGTCCGGTGAAACTACCGATGGCATGAATCCCGAACTCAATGATCTTGGCCGGAAACAAATGGAGTGCGTAAAAGCAAGGCTCTCAGGTCATCAATTTGATTTTGCATATATCAGTCCCCTCTTAAGGGCATACCAGTCCTACGGGATTGTCCAACCCGATGTTGTTAACGCCCAGTTCGATACCCGTGTAATAGAAAATGACGAGATCATAAACTGGTATGAACCCATGGTGGGGTACTTGCCGGACAATAAGCTAACCTGCCGGCATTACGATGGATGGCTCATACCATGCGTTAAACGTGCGCTCATGGTCGTAGACGATCTCTTGGCTATCGAAGCCGAGAAAATACTTATATTCGCCCATCAAGGCATTTTTAAATTTCTGATCGCGGCCTGGCTGGGAATTGATGGCCATAAAATCTTTCGCAACCTTATACTCGATAATACTTCTCTTACAGGATTGAGCGTGGATGAGGCGAATAATCGGCGCGTACAGTATGTCAATGATTCTCGGCATCTTTCGGATGAATTACGGGACAACGTCTATTTTCGGGTGGAGTAGGGAAAAACAAAATATGTACAACAATCTTAATTCGGCCGACGTGAGAGAAATGTACGAGTCCAATGAAGTGAAGGCCGGGGAAATTATTTCAGACGGCTGGCTTCATTATGGATATTTTGATAAAACGAACCCGGATGCCACTTTGGCTGCCGGCTCCGAAAAATTTAGCCGGATCATGATCGAGAAAACTCCCATTGGGGCAGGTCAGAGATTTTGTGATATTGGATGCGGCATTGGCATACCGGGAATCATGCTCGTGAAGGAAAAGCGATGTATTCTCGACGGGATGACCATAAGCGCCCATCAACAGCAAACCGCAACACTCCTGGCCACGGAGGCCGGAGTAGGAGAACTTGCTTCATTTTATCAGGCAGATGCTCTGGCACTTCCATTTGATGCCCACAGTTATGATGGAGGGTGGTTTTTTGAGTCCATATCTCATATGGGGCATGAAGACGCATTGCAGGAGGCCAAGCGCGTCCTGAAATCTGGAGCACTATTACTGATTGCGGATTTCATAACCCATGATAAGACGAGCAGGGCTTTTATGAAGTACGCTAGGGAGGAAGTGCATTCGAATTTTATTTCCCTGGATAAATATCATCGAATATTAAAAAAATGTGGTTTTGAAGTTCTTGAACTGAATGATGTCACAGAACATGTGGGGAATCCGTTCCCTCAAAAATTTCAAGAGGCCTTTATGGCTCATAAAGAAGAAATCAAACACCTCGTAGGTGAAAAAGAAATTCAAAAATGGCTGGATATTCATCAAACCATCAGCGAGAACACCGGCTATATCACCCTCGTCACCAGGGCCTTGTAATACAATGATGTTGAATACACAGACTGCGGGTTGGAGAACGTATGTCCTCAATAAACAGAATTATATTCTCCGTGATCTCCAGCAACATTTCTCGGTGGATTCCATTCGGCATGTGGCGGCTGATTCATGGAATGCGATTTTTCATGCCCGGGGAAAAGAAATGGAGTATTGCGTCAAGATCATGAATGAAGATAGTTTCCCTGTGAAATGGAGTATAGATGAAATAGATTATATCGGGAACGCCCTGAACGAAATACGATATGCCGGTTTCAAATATGTCCTACCTGCTTTCAAGGATGAATGCGGATCTTATTTCCTCAAGCTGGCTGATTATACAGCGTTGGTATTCCCATGGGGCGCCGCGTTTTTAGTGAACGGGACAGATGCCCCTCGGATCCCAGTGCAAGCGTTTGTCGAACAGGGGGCGGCTGTATTGAGCGAGCTTCACCATCATGGATGTCGAGTTGTCAACGAACTTGGGAGAAGAAAAACCGTCTGGCCGAGGATGTTTGAGCCCTCAATGTGGCTGGACGAACAAAAGGGGATATGGACGAACGCAATCGAAAAAATGAAGGGTATGGATGCCACGGATAAACAACTCAGAATACTCGAACAGGCTTGGGAAAAACACAAGAAGATCGTCAAGAAATATGCTCTGTTTTTCGCCCCTTGCATAGGGGAAATGACTCTGCTGCACGGAGACTATCGCCCTGAGAATATTCTATTCAAGGAAGAGAGAATTCAAAAGATATTTGATTATGATTTTTTACGTCGCGGGCTGCCGGAAGAAGATGTTGCTTATGCGGCGCTCTATTGCAGCGGGAGTGGCTGGTTCGCCGGCCCGAGAGACTGGGATATTGTCATGTCTTTTATTCAGGCGTATCAAAATAATGCTCGGAATAAAGCATACATTTGCCTGCAAGCTCCTTTGTTGGAGGGGGCTCTTTACTGGATAATTATGAGAGAAATTGCATTAATTCGTTATCCCGAGGACATATTGGTGCGCTTCCACCTCCTCAATGAATTAAATAATAATCTGGAAAGAATTTGGAAAGGATGCCTCTGATTTGAAGCGAAGAACAATGAAAACCTCTGCTCTGCTGGGATTATTTGAGCTGCTATTGATTTTTTCCTTGCCGGACTCATGGGCTGCACCTTCTGGGATTAATAGAGTAACAGTTCCTCTGGAGACAACTCAAAAAAATGTCAGGTTTATCGTATTCGGTGACAGCAGAAAAACGAAACCGGATAGAATTGACGCTCAGAGGGGTGACATCACTCCCCAGGTTCGCCAGAATCAGGCCTTTAATTCGTTTCGAGAAAAACTTTTCGTCCAAATTGCGGATCGGCTTATTCAGGGCCAGGTGGATTTCACTTTTTTTACCGGTGATTTTGTCTGGCGGGGGAGTGATCCTGCCGGCTGGGATGAGATACGGTCTTTTTTTCCTGACGTCCTGCGTGAACCGTCTGCTGGAAAAATTTTTCCAACCCTGGGGAACCATGAACAATGGCAGAAGGCCGACGAGCCCGATGCAATAGAACTCTATTTTAGTATGTTTCCCAATCTTAAAAATGGCGAAAAGCGACATCATAACTACAGTTTTTCCCATGGGGAAAACTTATTTGTCTCTTTGTGCAGCGGACATACAAATGCCTCAACAGCGGTGGAACGGTTGAAACAGGATGCTACCTGAAATTGTAAGAACATTGAATCCTTTGAAAGATTGATGAGAAGTTTGAACGGTCTTCTTGATAAGTCCCATAAAACCAGAGGATTAAAAAACGTATTTATTCAATATCATAAACCGTCTTTTTCTCAATCGGTGCAGCCTCCCCTTGATGATGATAATGATCCTTTGACGGTTTTAACCTCGTTTAAGAAAAGCCACCCCAATGTCAATATATATGTTTTTAACGGCCATAATCATACGACTGAAATGTATAAAACACGGGAGGAGATCCTTCTTATGGTCACGGGCGTCGGCGGTGCATCGCAAAAAGGGTATCTTGATAATCTTACTCACTCCAAGATCACCCCAAAAGAAAAATTTGGTCTGCGCTTGGGGAGGCGAAGAAAAAAGTGAGAATAAACTACTTTGTTGTGAGTATTGACCCAGAGGGCCATGTTGAAATTCAAGAGATGGTCTTGCGTGTTGACGGAACGGCAGGACGACAGGATAAAGATTATACATTTGTGAAGAGTGTTAAAGTCGATAAAGAAAGTATGGTACATCCCGCCGAAATTCGAGATCCTAATACAAACCTGAACTTCCTTTTGGAACAAAAATCAACAGGGGCACAGTAAACCATTATAGATTTTCAGCTTGACCCGCATATGCCATCAGGCGCTGACGAGCAGATTGTTAAACAGATTTTATGGGGAATTGAAACGGGCCGCATGAATGTGGGTGAACAATTGCCGTCTGCACACGCCCTTGCCGCAGAATTGAAGATTGATATAAATCTTGTGGCCAAAGCCTATAAAGAACTTGAAAAAAGGAACAAGGTAGAAACTGAGCGAATGGCTGACCATACGGAGGTTCTGTTTATACGGAAACCACCGAAACCGCTGTATAAGCAAGTTTTTATGCAAGTTTTTTGCGCCATATCCGGAAACAGGTTTATTCAGCAGATACTTGAAAAGATTGTTGATATTTCGCAATATGCAATGGGAATTGGTTCCGGTGGGTATCCTTTGACCAGTGGCGAACGCGCCATCTTCAGTCTCCTAAGGCAGTACATCAGTCCACCGTATTGTATATTTGATGCTGGGGCGCATAAAGGTCATTTCTTGAAACTTATACTGGATAATCTTTCAACGGAGGATTATCAGATACATTGTTTTGAACCGGGCAGAAGCACTTTTCAATTTCTTGAAAGAAATGCTCCCGCAGATGACCGCCTGCGACTGAATAATACGGCACTGGCAAAAGAAAGAGGAAAAACAATTCTGTATTATGATGATGCGGGTTCCGGTAGAGCCTCACTCACCCCCCTTAACATGGCGCACTTTGGCATCGAATTTAATCAGTCAGAATCCATCCAGATGGATACCGTGGACCATTATTGTGAAACGAATAGGATTGACAGAATCCATTTATTGAAGCTGGATATCGAAGGGCACGAGATGGACGCTCTCATGGGGGCATTGGGGATGCTGGATAAAAAAGCAATTGATATCGTGACCTTTGAATTCGGCAAATCAGATGTGGACACGCGTTACTTCTTTAAGGACTTTTATTATTTCTTTACGGGAAAGGGGATGCAAATATTCCGCATCACACCATCGGAGTATCTTATGCCCGTAGAATCATACCGGGAGATTAACGAACAGTATAGAACAACAAACTTTCTGGCGATAAAGCGGGGAATCATCATATGAATTCAAAGGCCTGTGGGATGCTCTTCTTCTATAACGAACAATATATATTGGAAGACAGTCTCCGGTATTATCTTGATGCGGGATTTGATCTGGTCCTGTTTGATAACGAATCGACCGACGGCAGCAGGTATATTGTGGAACAGGTGAAACTCAGGTGCCCCGGACGTATCCTGGAAATTGTCACCGTCAAAACAGACGGGTATCAGTGGCGGAAGATTCTGCGGATGGCCTGTGATTATATGCATGCCCATCTCTCATCATACGACTGGATAGCGCTTATCGATGCGGATTCTTTTTACCATTCACCAGTTGACGGGCTTCCTCTTGTTGATTTTCTCTCACAAGTTAAAAAAAACGGGTTTAATATCGTTGATGGGAAACTGTTTGATTTTTTTCCCACAGAGAAGGATGATCTCTCGATCACATCACCCATCAAGCGGCTGAAATATTGTGATGTTCACAACGGGACGGCGCATAAGTATCCTCAACACAAGATATTTCAGTACCACCCGGATATTGATTTTTACACGCATTTCGGACATATATGCCTGCGTGAAGACGCGCGTGTCGCCCCGGTCAAACTCCTGTACCTGCATTATAAATGGGTGTCGTTTGAGCATGGCAGGAAAAAAATATTTACCGAGCGTGTCCCCCGTTTTGTCGAGCGAGAGTCCCACGCACGATTTCACCCGCAATACCTCGGACTCCTGCCCATTGAAGATGATTTGGTTAAATCGGCCCAGCAACTGATACTTTTTCATAAAGAGGATCATTGCATTCCACAGGATAAATTGGTCGGCCTGCTTACCGGGAACTCGGAAAGTGCCAGCAATGAGTCGGCAAAAAAATATTATTCCAAAGATCTTCCCAAAGACCCGTTCTGGACCATTACGGAGAAAGAATGGCAGGCACGGGGACCGTACGCAAATGGATTGCCGATGCGCTACCATTTTTTGATGACGGATTTTTGTAATGCAGCGTGTATTTTTTGTAACCAGGACTTTAAGCGGTCCGGAGCGACTTCGAGGCAGTTGACATTATCCGGTTTTAAAACCATGATCTCCCATGTGCGACTGACCCGGGGGAGCGATATCTATATGAGCGGCGGGGGGGAGCCACTTCTATGTAAAGATCTTTTTAAGATGATCGCATTTGTTAATGAAACCTGTCCGATGGTGCCGATCACGATCAAATCAAACGGTCTCCTTGTGGGCAAATTTGCTGAGGAAATAGCGAAAGCCGGTATTGCAAGATTTGGCATGTCGGTCCATGGCGCTCGAAAAGAATCCAACAATAAGATCCTGGGTCTACGAACCGGGATGTTAGACCTATTTGAAGGGATTCCCGTTCTCAATGAGGCGCTGGACAGGTATTCTAATCCAATGGAAAAGGTATTTTACTTTGTCGCGTCCCGCCTGAACATTAAAGAGGTTCCGGATCTCGTTCGACGCGCAAAGGAACTCAAGGTCAACGATGTTATGATCCTGTTCTCGAAATATTTACCCGATGAGTTTTACGAAACTGGGAATCTACCCACTGCTCATCCTGAAGATTCTCTCTACTATCATCAGGATCTCTATGATGATGTTATCAGAAAGTCCAAGGCCCTGGCTGATTCGTTGGGGGTATCCTTCAGGCATGAACCTCTTTTCTCGGAACCATCGAAAGTAGAACCCTGCTATCAGCCTTGGAATACAATGGTTGTGAACTGGGACGGTGAAATATACCCATGTACGGGAGGAGAAGTCTGGTTCCGTAAAAAGGTCAGGGACAGGATCTACCGTTTTGGTAACCTGCGGCATGAGCACATTTCGTCTTTTTGGAATAATGAAACATACACCCGTATCCGCCGCACCCTGAGTGACAAAACCTGTGATTGCTTTATACCCGAATGCACGCACTGCCACAACTTCGGCTGTTTTGCCGGTTCTCATTTTAAACGATCACATATCATTGAATATCCGGCAGCCTCCCCAGAGCCGAAGATTGGAACCTGAGCATGAATATAATAGACTTACTATTACTCCCGTTGGTAGTGTTAATTTGTCTTTATCAGGCCTACTATGTATGGAACGCCGTTCGGGTGTCCGTTTACAAACCTCGGATTGCCGGAGAAACGTCGGGGAGCGATGAAAAAATATCGATTCTCATTCCGCTTTATAATTCAGGAAAGACTATCGGGGCCTGTCTGACATCCATTCTCGAAAATAATCTTTTATACGTTTCCAACGTTGTTGTGATTCTGGACCACAGTACGGATGACTCAGGCGAAATCGCCCGATCATACAGAGAAAGGTTCGAGATGAAGAACGTTCATATGACGGTGGCTTCTGTTCCTGCGAAAAAAGCTGGGAAAGTTGCTGCCCTCCTTGAGGGAAGAATATATATCGAAACTGAGAATGTACTCCTTCTTGATGCTGATATTATCCTGGAACCCCGGGCCATTGAGAATCTGGTCAACTTTCACACTGCCGGAAAAAACGTGTATTCATCTCCGTTGATTTATCCTTTCCAGGAGAGCGATCGCCACGTGGGGATTGTCGAACATCTGGTCTGCAATAACCGACTTTATCGGCAGGGGATTCTCCAGAATGTTAAAAAGAACTACGGAGTGGGGAACTTTCCCGGCGGGGTTCAACTGGTCAATTTCTCTTCATATACGGCGCTCCTCGAAGATGGATTTGTCGAGGACCTGGTGGCGACCTACCGGTTGTTATCTCAGGGCGGGAAAGTGGCGATCCTGCCGGAAGTGCTCGCGTACGAGATCGAACGACAGACGATTACAGGTCTCGTTCTCCAACGTATTCGCTGGACCCTCGGCGCGATCCAGAATACTGTGGTCTCCATTCGTGTGGCTCGAACCCGGTCGGACTGGAATCAGAAAATTCTGATCAGTTCCTATCACGTCATGTGGGAGCTCCAGCATTATGTGATTACCCTGGGCATGATCACAGCTATACTACGCCGGGATTTTCTATCGTACACGATGCTGCCGCTTGTTCTTTATATCATTCAGATTAGCCGATCAGCTTATCTGGTACGAAAAATCTATCGCAATTCAATTGTGGGTATAGCGTTTCATTGCTTCTATTATCCGGTGGTATTGACGACGGCATTGGTGTGTTCTTTTGGAATGCTTCTGAAGAACAGAACTTTCTTTTTTAAGACGCAGGCATTATTCAAAAGAGACTGAAGATACCATACGTTTTGATATGGCAAGACTTTTCTGGACAAAAAATCAAGTAGCTGTCCTGGGTGTAATTAAAAGTGTTAGATTGTGCCACGCAGCTTAATGCACTATAACCTATTGATATAATAGGAAATATTAACAAACTAGACTTATAGTTCATTCTATTGTAGATTACTATGGAAAACCACAATAAAAGGAGGTTGTCCATGAGTGATCAAAAACACAGTTTGGAAGAACGACATGCGGGACGTCCATAAATAAGTAAATTTGAAATCGTTCTTCAAGAATAGGTTCTGCACGAAAGGGATTCATGCACATCGAAACCGACATCGAGCGAGTGCGCGAACTTGCTGAGGCCAAAGAAGACCAGAATTGGCGCTTCCGGACGTTTCTCAAGCGCGTCGATCTGTCTGTCAAGGAACTGGACAGCATTGCTCACCGGCACTACAAAGACATCGCCCGGCAGATAGACTGTGGTATCTGCGCGAACTGCTGCAAGGAAGTCTCACCGAAGCTTTCGGAGGATGATGTGACGCGGCTGGCAAGTAGCCTCGGGATTTCGCCTTCGGAACTGATCGCCGCACACCTCCGACCGACCGAAGACTGCGATGCATACTGCTTCCGGCAGAAGCCGTGCGCTTTCCTCCAGAAGAACCGCTGCACGGTCTACGATGCACGTCCTGATGACTGCCGTTCGTTCCCACACTTGCACAAGGACGAGTTCGTCTTCAGACTCATCCAGGTGGTGAACAACTGCTCAGTTTGCCCGATCGTCTACAACGTGTTCGAACGGCTCAAAGAGGAACTGTGGCACTCTAAGAGGATTTAGGGCCAGGACTTAGGAGCTCTTTACATTTACATGTTTGAAATTATGATTTTTTTGCGCGTTAAGGCAAAAAGTCTGTTGTGCTATTGGGTGGTTTCGGGGACGGGGTGAGTCAGTCGGAAAGACGAAAATGAATGTATCAAAGAAAAAAACATTGCGGCATATAAAGGAACTGATAAAAACAGGGGAAGGCTATCACCTTGAATTTAAGAAATCCCTTGATAAATCATTTGCAGAGGAGGTTTGTGCTTTTGCAAATTCCTCAGGCGGAAAAATTTTGCTCGGGATTGCAGATGACGGCAAGTCTTCAGGAATTAAAACAGATAATGTTCTCCTCTCGAGAATACAGGATCACATTAAACAAATTGAACCGCATCTCGAAATACAGATTTCCGTGCTCGATAACATTGTTGTTGTTGACATACCTGAAGGCAAAGACAAACCCTATGGCTGTTCAAAAGGGTTTTTTCTACGAATCGGACCAAACAGTCAAAAGCTAACGAGAAATGAAATCGTCTCCTTTTTTCAGAAAGAAGGACGAATCCGTTTTGATGAGTTGGAAAACGGAAAAGCGGTTTTTTCGAGGGATTTTGATGTTTCCGCGTTCAACAATTTCCTCCAGCTTGCCTCGATCACACCGTCCATTGACAAGGATTTTCTTCTTGCAAATCTTGATTGCCTTTCTGAAAACGGTCAAATGACCAATGCCGGAGTCCTGTTTTTCAGCAAGAGCACTGAGTTTCTGCTGTTGCAGGTAACAGTTACTTGCGTGCTTTACAAAGGGATTGAGAGGATTTACGTGCTGGATAGAAAGGATTTTTCCGGCAATAATATCGAAAACGCGGTAATGTTTGTACTCAGGCATACCAACCTTGAGTATAAAATCGAAAAGTTACGACGTGAAGAAATTCCTGAGATTCCGGAAGTCGCCTTGAGAGAAGCAGTTGTAAACGCCGTTTGCCATAGAGACTATTTTGAAAAAGGCGCCAATGTCATGATTGAGATATTTGATGACAGGTTAGAGATTTCAAGCCCTGGCGGACTGCCCTCCGGGCTGACGCGAAAATCTTTTGGAACAAAGAGCGTTGTCAGGAACCCTGTAATTGCGTCATTATTGCACCGGGCCGGATACATCGAAAAAATCGGGACCGGAATTAAGCGCATAGAAAACACCGTAAAAGAACATGGAAGAGGAAGTGTAATTTTTTCTTTTGATTCATTTTTTACTGTCTCTTTCAGTCGGGTGAAAGCCACAGAGAAAATTTCGGTGAAAACTGCTCCGGAAATTGAGAAGGCTACCCAAGAAACTACCCAAGAAATCGAAAAAACTACCCAAGAAACTACCCAGGAAATGATACTTAGATTGATAAAGACCAATCCAGCCATAACTCGCAAAGGACTGGCAGAAAAAACCGGCCTTACACCAGATGGGGTAAAATATCATCTGAACAAACTGCGTGAACAGCGTGTTATCAGGCATGTAGGGGCTACAAAGAAAGGCTATTGGGAAGAGCTTTGAAACCATAGCATACAATTCAAATGTTGGAATTGCCCTATTATCAGGAGGTAATAATGAATTTAGATGCTGTTTCCATATTCAACTTGAGTCCACCAGAGAAGTTACAACTGGTGGAAGATCTATGGGACGATCTGGCGGCTACACCGTCAGAGGTTCCTGTGCATGAATGGCAAAAGGAAGAGTTGGCTCGTCCAAAGGCCAATTTGATGAGCAAGCCGGCTTCTGGGCTTTCGTGGGACGAAGTTAAACACAGGGTTCGAAGTCGCTATGGCCGCTGAACTAATAATCGCGCCGGAAGCTCAACAGGACGTCGATGAGGCATATTGCTGGTACGAAAATCGTCGACTTGGCTTGGGGGAGGAGTATCGCCGAACCTCTCAGTCCACCTGACCGGTGTTTTGCTGCGCTTTACACCGGCAGGTAATTTTTAACGAACCAAGAATGGAAAGACTATGGAAAGAATTGATCTCCCTCTATCACAATTTACATTTGCTCAAAAGCTTGATTTAATGGAGATTATTTGGGGTGACTTGGCCAGGGATGAGAAGACACTCGAATCATCTGCCTGGCATGAAGTAGTCCTTAGAGATAGAAAAAAAGCCTTAGCAGCCGGCAAGATAACCATATCCGACTGGGAAGAAGCTAAGGACAGAATCAGAAAGAACATTTCATGCGAGTAAGAATCCTTGATCCTGCCGAGAGAGATCTTGAAAAGGGATACCGTTTCTATGAGAGGCAATCTCCCTGTCTTGTAAACTATGGTGTCAAAGCTTGAATTGTGAATTACACTTTTCTTTATTCACTACTATTCAAGATTTGACCAATTCTTAACGGCATGAGAACTAAGGAGATGCGGTAAATGAATAAGTTGCCACGACTTGATAAAAAGATATTGTCGGTTGGGACGCTTGATGACATAGACGATGAAAAGGCTTTCTGGCTTTCCAAAAATGTACAGGAACGATTAGCAGCTATAGAGTTGAATCGAAGGATGGTATATGGACAAGATAGAGTTACATCCAGACTTCAAAGATTTCTTGAGACTTCTGAACTCACGAGGCGTTAACTATTTACTTAAATGTTGCGCTAAATTTAAGTCAATTGCTGTCATGCGTTATAAGATAAAGGTTTGCAGGCATTCTGTCATGTAAAAACCTCAAACTACTATGTTTGATTAAAGAAATTCATTTATGCCCTTATTGTATAAGATTCTACAGCTTTTGCAATTTTTGAAAAATATAGTCTATTTAAGATATTCTATGTTTAATATAATTTAATAATTATAAATGGTTACTTGGTATTATTTATTCAAACTCACTATTTTGAGGTTCTTATAGTTAATTTATCTCTCAAGCCTTTATACTATAAGGCTTTAAGGCGAATCAAAATTATTTCGAGCAACATTTAAGTATTTAATAGTTGGCGGATATGCCGTTGGTTATCATGCCCCTGCGCCAGTTGATTAAACGCAAAAAAGGCATCCCGCTCATTCCAAATGAATCAAAGCAAGAGCTTTTTCCCCATCTGCCTTTGAATGAAAGAAAACAGGCTGATGTTACTGCCAGGCAGCTTTTTTCTGATTTCCATTTAAGTGACTTAGGGCTCGGTAAAAAATAACTTGGCATTTTTGCATCCCAACTTCACCATATCTTTAACCGATCTTCATTCGCAAAAGTCCTCGAAATAGCTCGCTATTCCTGCGGTTTTGCTCAATCAGATCGATTAAATCTACGGCAAATTTGGGCACAAATTCTACCAAGTTATTTTTGACCGAGCCCTTATATGAAAACAGTTCTGCAGATAACTACAGGCAGAACCTGTTCCATCTGGAAATGCTTGAGCGTGCTTTTACAGCATGGGCAGTTTTCCGGCTTTTGCTATGGATAATAGCGTTCTTTTTCAAAAAGTTCCTTGAGTTTGACAGTAGAAAAGATTACTATAATATTTTTCTACTTAAAGCGAGGAGTTATGGGCGGATTGTTTGGAAGTGTTTCTAAAAAGGATTGCGCAACTGACCTGTTTTACGGGACAGATTACCATTCTCATCTTGGGACCAAAAGAGGTGGGATGGCTGTAAGAAATTCCAAAGGATATGAAAGGGCTATTCATAATATTGAAAATGATTATTTCAGATCTAAATTTGAGTCCGATCTTCCTAATTTGCATGGCAATAAGGGCATAGGAATTATTAGCGATTATGACGCTCAGCCATTGATAGTGGGTTCTCATTTAGGAACATTCGGAATAGTTACAGTTGGTAAAATAAATAATAAAGAGGAACTTGCAAAGAAAGCATTTGATAAAAAAACGCATTTTTCGGAGATGAGCGGGGGGAAAATAAACCCGACTGAGCTTGTCGCAATGTTAATCAGCGAAAAAGGATCTTTTGAGGATGGAATACAAAATGCACAGGAGTCAATTAAAGGTTCCTGTTCAATGCTTTTACTCACAGAAGACGGTATTTATGCTGCAAGAGATAGATTAGGAAGAACTCCTGTTATAATTGGCAAGAAAGAAGGGGCCTATGCAGCATCTTCAGAAACATGTGCATTGCCAAATCTTGGTTTTGAAATTGATAAATATCTTGGCCCTGGCGAAATTGTTTTTATGACAGCGGATGGCTATGAGCAGCGAAGGAAGCCGGGCGATAAAATGCAGATCTGTGCTTTTCTCTGGGTTTATTATGGTTATCCTGCATCATGCTATGAAGACATTAATGTTGAATCTGTCAGGTACAGATGCGGTAGCGCTCTTGCTAAGAATGATGATGTTGAGATTGATTTTGTTACAGGAATTCCGGATTCAGGGATAGGGCACGGAATAGGGTATGCTAATGAAAGTAAAATTCCGTATATGAGACCTTTTGTTAAATATACTCCTACATGGCCAAGAAGTTTTATGCCTCAAAGTCAAAACATAAGAGATCTTGTTGCAAAGATGAAGTTGATCCCGGTAAAAAATCTGATAGACGGTAAAAAGATACTGTTTTGTGATGACTCAATTGTAAGGGGTACGCAGTTAAAGGATAATGTTCAGATATTATATGACTCTGGCGCTTTGGAAGTTCACATGCGTATTGCATGCCCTGCCTTGATTTATCCATGTGAATTTCTGAATTTTTCAACTTCACGATCCACATTGGATCTTGCAGGAAGAAAAGCTATAATGAAGCTTGAAAGCAGAGAAGATAACTCAATAGATGAATATGCAAATGCAGGAACAGAAAAAAATCATGAAATGATTGAGAAAATAAGGCATCTGTTAAAACTCACTTCTTTAAAATATCAGAAAATTGAAGATCTTATAAAGGCAATTGGTCTCCCAAAAGATAAATTATGTACTCATTGCTGGGATGGGACCGGTTATTTCTGATACATATCGTAAAGAAAGAACCTGCTCTGACTATAAACAACAGTAAGAGTTCAACAAGTTCTTAATAAACAATTACAAGATCCTGCAAAGTTCTTTCTTAACGATCTATAATGCGCTCAGTCAGTTTCCTGTTTTGAATGTATCACACACACCTAAAGCCTACGCTCAGAGACCTTTGAAAAATGTTCAATTTTGTTCAAGTTCAAGGAAGGCGAAAATTTTAAATGCAGGAATACATTGAGTATTTTGAGGCTTAAAATTTAAGTCTGACGCCGGCACGAAGTGAAGCTTTAGCGCTATTTGGGCAAAAGGGGGCGTTTTGCAAAGGTCTCGTTCAGCCTTGGGTGTAGTTAATCTGCGGTTTGCATTGCTGATAATTTTGGATTGCATATGAGAACCCACTTTAAGAGAGTTGAACTGGTTTGGATTGCAGTTGTATTCTGCGGTTTGCTCTTTATGTTTCTATTAGCCTTCCGCCTTGGTTTTTTTCACAAAGATACCTCTTTTGTACTCTCGGGAAATAAGTTAATATCTGAAAAAGAATTCTGGATGAATATCCTGCAACAGGATAAAAAGATAGGATATTCCCTTCGCCGCTTTACCTCCAAAGAAAACGGATTTAATCTATTTGAGTTTACTTACATGAGGGTCAATACAATGGGCATGGTGCAGGATATTTCTATCCATACAAATGCCGAGTTGCACTCCGATTTTTCCTTATCATCATTTCAATTCAATCTCAGGTCAAGCATGTTTAATTTCAAAGCAAGTGGTAAGGTTGAAGGGAATAAACTCATTATTAGTGAGGGTGAACAGAAATTTGAAATTTTATTAGAAAACAATCTTTATCTGACAGCCGGAATATTGGACGCAGCATGGGCATCCGGGCTTGAAAAGAATCAGACCAGAACTTTTTTTGTGTTTGATCCGGCCTCAATGGGTTTGCGGCCTGTTAGAATCACTATGCATGGAAGTGAGTCCATGGAAGTTATGGGTAAAAAGCAAAATACAGATAAGGTTACAGTTGATTTTATGGGAACCTCAATGACAGCCTGGATTGGAGAAGATGGAAGTGTTGTAGCGGAAGAGGGTTTTATGGGCATTAAGCTTATAAGAGTCAGTAAAGATGAAGCCCTTAAGGATCTGGATTTGCCCATTGAACAGGATGTAACTGAGCTTTTTTCAGTTGTATCTGATGTCCCTGTAAAACAGCGGGATAAAATTAATTTGCTGAAGTTGAAAATATCAGGCATAGACGACAATCTTTCTTTAAACGGGGGAAGACAGAGCCTGGTGGATGGAATATTGACTGTAAATAAGGAAAAGATTCCTGAAATAGTTGAAATCCCTGAGGGCGGCGAAAAGAGATTTTTGAGGCCAACCCCATTTGTCCAGTCCGACCATCCGGAAATAAAAGGCAAGGTCAGTGAAATTGTTTTGCCGGACGACACTCCTTTTGCAAAAGCTCGGAAAATTATGCGCTGGATTTATGAAAATATACAGAAAAGACCTGTTCTTTCAGTTCCAAATGCTTTGGAAACTTTGAGGAATAGAATGGGCGACTGCAACGAACACGCGGTTCTGATGGCTGCCATGGCCCGTGCCGCAAGTATTCCAGCTCAGATAGAAACCGGATTAGTTTATATGAACGGCCGATTTTACTATCACGCATGGAATGTTCTTTATCTTGGCGACTGGCTTACAGTTGATGCTCTCATGGGGCAGATGCCCGCGGACGTGACTCATATCCGCTTTATACGAGGAGAACCTGATAAACAAATCGACTTAATTAAGGTTATAGGGAAGGTTAAGATTAATATTCTGGAGCAGTCTTAATGATAGATTTGATAAATCTTTCTAAACATTTCGGAAATATCAAAGCTGTTGATATATTAAATCTTTCTGTATCTTCTGGTGAGCTGTTTGGATTTATCGGCCCAAACGGAGCAGGCAAGACAACCACCATACAGATGATAGGCGGTTTGCTGGCGCCTACTGAAGGTTCCGTGATAATAGACGGAATAGATATGGCAAAAGAGCCTGAGAAGGCAAAAAAGAAGATTGGCTTAATTCCTGACAGACCTTTTTTATATGAAAAACTGACTGGTATGGAGTTTTTAAAGTTTACGGCAGATCTTTATGAAGTAAGTGAAGAAGCATTTTTAGAAAACACAGAAAAAATTCTAAACATGTTTTCTCTTATTGATCGTGCTCATGAATTAATAGAATCCTATTCACATGGCATGAAACAGCGCCTTATAATGTCTGCTGCTTTGCTGCATGAGCCCCTGTTGATTGTCGTTGATGAACCCATGGTCGGGCTGGATCCAAGGGGTATCAAGATGGTGAAAAATCTGTTCCGCAGTCTTGTCGCAAAAGGAACTACGATATTTATGTCCACCCATACACTGAGACTGGCGGAAGATGTCTGTGACCGCATAGGTATCATAAATAATGGGAAGCTGATTGCAACAGGGACAATTAATGAATTGAAACATACGGCACAAATAGGAGAAGCTGATTTGGAAGAGGTTTTTTTCCAGCTTACAGAGGAAGAAATATCTTTATGAAACAGGCAGCCATTCTATTAAATCCACGCTTGTTATCTTTTAGAAACAAGGGGTTTGCAAAAGACAGGAGTATAAGGTTAATTATCTTTGCAGGCATAGGCATTAGCTTCTGGGCAGGTATTTTTGCCATATGTTATCGAGTCCTTATGTATTTCCAAAGAGTAGAGGGCATTGGCAATATACTTGCCTACAAGCTTCTTTCCATGGTTCTGCTTATCTTTTTTTCTCTTTTGATTTTCAGTTCCATTCTCACGTCTCTGTCAAATTTATATATGAGCAAAGATCTTACTCTTGTTCATTCTTTGCCGGTGCCAGGCGAAAAAATTTTTCTTGCAAAGTGGATTGAAAGCACTATTGATAGTTCATGGATGGTTGTGGTCTATGCTATACCGGTTTTTATTTCTTATGGAATAGTCTTTAAGGCAGGCCCCTTTTTTTATATAGACATAGCTCTGACTCTTTTCCCATTATGCATTATTGCGTCGGCTTTAAGCTCTATCATGGTTTTGCTGATTGTTATTATTCTTCCGGCGAGCCGTATTAGAAGTGTTTTTGTGTTTCTGTGTCTTGTTTTAGTTGTAATCCTCTATATGACTTTCCGCCTCTTAAGACCGGAAAGACTCGTGAATCCTGAAAATTTTGCATCACTTCTTAGTTATCTGAATAATTTAAGCGCTCCGTCTTATCCTCTACTTCCAAGCACCTGGGCTTTTGACAGCCTTAAAGCTGCTCTTATAGGAGACGCAAGTTGTTCGCTGTTTAATGTTGCTTTATCAATGAGCTGTGCTGCGTTTCTTATATTTTCAAGCATTCTGATCGCCAGGGCCATTTATTTCAAGGGATTTTCCAAATCACAAGCATCAATGGCGCGGCCTTTCCAGCATAAAAAAGAGCGGCTTGACAAATTATTTTCTTTTTTGTCCGGTCCGACAAAGTCTTTTGTAGTAAAAGAGATAAAGACTTTTTTAAGGGACCAGGCACAGTGGTCTCAGATTTTTCTCATAGGAGCGCTCATTGTAATTTACACTTATAATTTTTCCGTGCTTCCCATTGAACAATCACCCATAAAAAGCGTTTATCTTCAAAACCTGCTTTCGTTTCTCAATGTTGCCCTTGCCGCCTTTGTCCTAATATCGGTTACGGCGCGTTTTGCCTTTCCGTCAATAAGTATTGAGGGAAGTTCTTTCTGGATTGTTCGATCAGCTCCCATTCCACTTAGGACTTTTTTGTGGATTAAGTTTTTTATATATCTTTTCCCTTTGTTGATTCTATCGGAAATACTGATTGTTGTGACCAATTTGCTTTTAAATGTTACTCCTTTTATGATGTATCTTTCTATAATAACTCTTTTTTTCTTGACTCCTGGCGTGGTTTCACTTGGAATAGGTCTGGGAGCCGCTTATCCGGATTTTAACTCCGAGAACCCAGCACATACTGTTACCGGTTTTGGTGGACTTGTTTTCATGATTATTTCTGCGGCATATATCGGAGCTGTAATAGTACTTGAGGCAGGTCCTGTTTACACCATTTTTATGTCAGGTATAAGGAATGAGAACCTGTCTTATTTTCAGTTGTTATGGATAATTGGATCTTTTTTTACAGCTTTTTTGATAAGCATGCTGGCGATTATATTGCCAATGAGGTTTGGAGAAAAGAGGCTTATGAGGGGGTTTTTCAGATGATGATAATGGGACATCGCGGGGCTGCGGCTCTTGAGCCGGAGAATACCCTGCTGTCAATTAAAAAGGCAATCGAGATTGGTGTAGATGCTGTAGAAATTGACGTGCACCTGAGCAAGGACAAAGAATTGGTCGTAATACATGATTCAACCCTTGACAGGACGACCAATGGAACCGGACCGGTTGGTAATTATACTTTATCTGAACTGAAAAAGTATGATGCCGGCAAAAGCGAAACCATACCCACCCTGCAAGACGTTATGGATTCGATAGATGGTAAGATAAAGCTGGTTATTGAGTTAAAGGAAAAAGGTGCGGAAAGCTTTGTTGTTGAGCAGATAAGGAGAAACAGGCTTGAAGACAATGTATATGTTATCTCTTTCTGGCACAGGCTTGTAAAAAACGTTAAAGAAATGGATAGCGGTATTAAAACAGGCGTACTTCTTGTTGGCTGCCCTGTTGACACAAATGTTGCAGGTCAGGCATTTGCTGATGCACTGGTTATGAAACATACTTTTGTTGACGCAGAATTTGTTGAATTATCCCATAAGAAGGATTTGAAAATTTTTATATGGAACATCGATGATCCGGATCTTATCAAGGCTTTTGTTGATATTGGCGTTGATGGTATTGGAAGCAATAACCCAGGTATATTGGTGGACTACTTCAGGCGGTCAGGGGATAAGGAGAAGAATCGCATAATATGAAACCTCACATCATAATAGTTGTTTTTACGTTGCTTGCCAGTTTCTCATGGGTTGTACTTTCCTATGATCGTTATGCTAAGCTTAAAAGTTGGCCTATCAGCAGGTGGTATGAAGAAAATACTTCCCTGATAAAAATTGCCAGCTTTGTTTCATTGCCAGGTTCCGCACTTGCCTCTGCCTATGTGGCTCAGTGGTGGAGTGCATTCATGGTAATTATTGTTGGTTTCTGCATAGCTCAGTTAATGACAAGTTTATTTAAGAAGAATGTGCAATACATAGCATTAGTGGGTGTTCCGATCTTTCTTTTTATAAGCATATTAATTTTACACAATATTTAACGCTCAACTTGGGTTAATCTATATAGAGGATATAATTTAAAATGATTACAATTGATGTGCCGGGGCACAAGGTTTTTAAGCTTAAGCACTTGGTGCTGGATTATAATGGCACTCTTGCCTGTGATGGGCAGTTAATATCTGGAGTAAAAGAGAAATTAGAAATTCTTGAAGACAGCATACAGGTTCACATACTTACGGCAGATACCTTTCAAAGCGTTAGTTCCTTTCTCCAGGGTATTTCTTGTCAATTTCAGATTATTTCTTCTATCAAACAAGATGTTCGCAAGCTAGAATATGTTAGACATCTGGGTGCTGAATTCACAGTTTGCATGGGAAACGGCAGAAACGACAGCCTGATGATTAAAGAAGCAGCTATAGGAATTGCAGTTGTTCTCAAGGAAGGCGCGGCCATACAAACTCTGCTATCAGCCGATGTTGTTTGTACCGATATATTTTCAGCACTTGAACTTCTATTAAATCCTTTACGTTTAATAGCTACTTTGAGGTTTTAAAACTTATAAGCTATTAAAAAATCGTTCAATTTGGTATAATAAAGGTCAGCTAATTTAATGAAAAAATATCAAAAAATTTATGAGGCAAGAAAACTGCTGGAATTGCCAGAGCGGTCAACAATGGATGAAATTAAAGCCAGCTATAGAAATCTCATCAAAAAATGGCATCCGGATAAGTGCAATGCACCAAACGAAGAATGTGCCGAAATGAGCGCAAAAATTATTAACGCATATAGAATTATCCTTGATTACTGCAAGCACTACAAATATTCTTTTAGTAAAGAAGAAGTTAAAAATTATCTTTCAGATGAAGAATGGTGGTTTGAACGCTTTGGCGATGACCCTTTGTGGGGAAAAAAGGGAGGAGAGAAGTAAAGCCATGAGAAGAAATATTGAACATGTTGGCTGGGGAAAATTAACCTATGAGATAAGGGCAATAGTTGCTGTTGCCCAGGAACTTATGAATATGGGGGTTGATATTACCTGGGAAAATATTGGGGATCCTATTCAGAAAGGGGAAAAAATGCCCCAGTGGATAAAGGATGCCATAATAAAGCTGGTATCAGATGATATAACTTATGGCTATGTAGCCACTCAGGGAGTTTTAGAAACTCGTGAGTTTCTTGCTGAGCGTGTGAATAAGCGCGGCAGTTATCAGGTAACAGCAAATGATATTATTTTCTTCAATGGCCTTGGTGATGCTGTTGCCAAAATATTCGGTTTTCTCAGAAGAGAAGCGAGAGTAATCGGTCCTTCACCGGCGTATTCCACCCATTCGTCGGCCGAAGCGGCCCATTCCGGCTATGGACACCTGACTTACAATCTGGATCCTGAAAACGAGTGGATGCCGGATCTCGAGGACCTTGAAAATAAGATTAAATATAATGATTCAATTGCAGGTATCCTTTATATAAATCCGGATAATCCGACAGGTGCGGTTTATCCTCGCTCTGTTCTTGAAAAAATTGTGGATATAGCTAAAAGATATCAGATATTTATTATATCCGATGAAATATATGCAAACATTGTTTATAATGGATGTGAAATGGTGCACTTGAGCGAGGTGATAAGCGATGTTCCTGGAATGGCATTGCACGGAATATCCAAAGAATACCCATGGCCTGGAAGCAGATGCGGCTGGATAGAAGTTTTTAATCAGGATACAAATTATGACTTTCAGAGGTATATTAACAGCCTGATAAATGCAAAAATGCTTGAAGTATGTTCAACCAGCCTGCCTCAATATTCAATACCCCTAATTATGGGTGACCCAAGATATGTGGAACATCTGGATAAGCGAAAAAAAGTTTTTGAGCATCGCGCTCAGGAGGCCTGGGAAATATTTTCTAAAGTTGACGGCATACATGTAGTAAAGCCTAAAGGCGCATTCTATATGTCCATAGTGTTTAACGATAATATCTTAAACGAAAATCAGACATTGCCCATAGAAAACCCTATGGCAAAAGAGTTTGTAGAAGAAAAAGTAAAAGACGTAGAGGTAGATAAACGTTTTGTCTATTATCTGCTTGGCTCTAGAGGAATATGCGTCGTTCCTTTAACGGGCTTCTGCTGCACAAGAAAGGGCTTTCGCGTAACTCTTCTGGAAACGGATGATGAAAAACGCAAGTGGACATGGGAAGCCATTGCTGACAGTATAAGGACATATTTGAGTTCGGCATAATGGCTGTTTCAAATAATGTAACCGTTCACGGTTCACAGTTCAAGGTTGGAGAGCGATGAAATTTTCACAGGCCAGGCAGGGGCGTACTTTTGTTATACGCCTTGAGGACGGAGATATTCTTCATGAAGAAATTGAGAGGTTTGCCCGTGAGCAGTCCATCAAAGCCGCTGCTTTAATAGCAGTTGGAGGTGCTGATACAGGAAGTAAACTTATTGTCGGGCCGGAAGAGGGAAGATCTAAACCTGTTTCTCCAATGGAGCATATGCTTGAAAATGTCTATGAGATAGCGGGAACCGGAACGCTTTTTCCTGATGAAAAGGGTAATCCCGTGCTTCATATGCACATAGCATGCGGTAGAAAGGAATTGACCGTGACTGGTTGTGTGCGAAACGGTGTAAAGGTTTGGCATATAATGGAAGTAATATTATTCGAGCTGATAGACAGTACAGGCGTTCGTGTTTTTGAAGCACAGACAGGTTTTAATATGCTAAGGCCGTGAGGTGGCGATATGAAATCAATAGATGAACTTCTGGAGCTGGAACCAGGGCTTGAATACCTTGGTTTGACAAATCTGAAAAAAGTACACTGGAATTATTGCACTCCGATATTATACGAGCATGCAGTAAAAAATAATGAGGGAGTTATCACTCATCTGGGCCCCCTGTTTGTTAGCAGGCCTGGGAAGAGCACAGGCCGTGCTCCTGATGACAAATTTATCGTAAAAGATGAAAATACTGCTGATAAGATTAACTGGGGCAAGGTAAACGTTCCATATGATGCTAAAAAATTTGATCATGTTTTTGAACGCGTTAAAGCCTATTTACAGGATCGTGAAATATATGTGCAGGATTCATATGCAGGCGCTGATAACAGGTATCGTGTGTCAATAAGAGTAATTACCGAATTTGCCTGGCAGGCGCTTTTTGCAAGAAATCTTTTACTTCGCATAAGGGACCGTAGTCAGCTTGTTAATTTTAGCCCGGAATTTACCGTAATTGCCATGCCGAAATTTCTTGGCAACCCTGAACTTGATGAAATCAATTCAGAAACTTTTATTCTGGTTAATTTTACAAAAAAAATTATTTTGATATGTGGGACATATTACGGCGGTGAAATTAAAAAGTCGGTTTTTACGGTTTTAAATTATCTCCTGCCCCAAAAGAAGGTTCTTTCTATGCATTGCAGCGCCAATGTCGGAAGGGGCGGTGATACTGCGTTGTTTTTTGGACTTTCCGGAACTGGCAAGACAACCCTTTCCGCCTCTCCTGATCGTACTTTAATAGGTGATGATGAACATGGCTGGAGTGATAAAGGAATTTTTAATTTCGAAGGCGGTTGCTACGCCAAGGTAATTAATTTGTCAAAAGAAGCAGAACCGGAAATTTATGAAACAACACGAAAATTTGGTACGATTCTTGAGAATGTTATTATCGATCCTGTAACACGAGTAGTAAATTTAGATGATTCAAGTATAACTGAAAATACACGTGCGGCCTATCCACTTACTCATTTGAATAATATAGTTAGAGACGGCAAGGGCGATCATCCTGAAAATGTAATTTTTTTAACGGCTGATGCTTTTGGGATATTGCCGCCGATTTCAAAATTAACTTCTGAGCAGGCTTCTTATCATTTTCTTCTTGGCTATACGGCGAAAGTCGCTGGAACAGAGGCCAGTATAACTGAGCCGATGGCGACTTTCAGCAGTTGTTTCGGAGCGCCGTTTATGCCGCTTCACCCCAGTGAATATGCAAAATTATTGGGCAGGAAAATTAATGAGCATAATGTTAAATGCTGGCTGGTTAATACAGGATGGACCGGGGGGCCTTATGGTGTTGGTCATCGTATTTCTATTAAACATACACGTGCATTGTTGAATGCCGCTCTTGAAGGGAAATTGGATGAAGCTAAATATACAATGGATCCCTTTTTTGGCTTTGAAATACCGCAGCATTGCCCTGGTGTGCCTGAAGAGATTTTAATGCCGAAAAATACATGGGAAAATAAAGAAAGTTATGAAAAAAAAGCTAAAGAACTATCAGAAGAATTTAAAGAAAAGTTCAAGCAATATGAACCATTTGTGTCGAATGAAGTGAAATTAGAAATTGGAAATTAGAAATTGGAAATTTGGCCTTCATGCTTTTGTACCGTTCTTCCCAATTTCAAGTTTCAAGCCGTGAACGGCTACATTTTTCCTAAACAGTCTGAGCAATTTTTTGCTCAGACTCCACAGAATGTTTTGTTTGCAGGAAAACGAGGTTTTCAGATCGTTTATTAACTAGTTTTTCAAAATCAGAGTAAATGGACTCCAGTCTGGTCTTTTGTTTTTCCACACAGGGAGGAATAGAAGCCAGGTTTTCTCCTTCAAAAGGCTGTTTCTGAGCTATACTTAGACAGAGGTTCATACCTTTTTCTAAATTTTCCTTAAATTCCTTCAATGTCTTGACTTCCCTTGGCGAACAATCACAAATCTTTACCTGCTTTTCAAAATAGTCAACATACATTTCGATTTCCTTGGCAAACATATGCGGTCGTTCAGCCGGGATCAAAGACCGGCCCCTTCCATATATATGATTAACCATTTCTTTTAAAGTATAAATTTTGTTAAACCATGCTATATTGGGCCCGGGGCATATTGACTGGGGAGAATTTTCTTTTTTGGATATCCCCAGGTTAATAAGGGCGCCGTTGCCGAGATGATCACAAAGGCAGGTTTTTTGTACGATATTTTTTTTATACTTTTCTTTTTCCGGCTCCGGAAGCACTTGCTTGTTTATTTGTTCCAGCTTCATTGTCTGGTATTGTTTTGATGCCAGACAAATAGGCTGTTTTGTAAATTCAGTATTGGATACAAGGAATTTCTTCGGGCACGCTGAACCTGGATTGCCTTCCGCAGCCTTTTTACTGGTATATATTTCCGACCCTGTTTTGCGTAAATTGTTGAAAGGCACTCCAATAGGAGAGACATCGCTCAAATAGAGATCTTTTTCACCTGACAGTCTTAAGAGCTCAAGAGTAGAGTGGTCAATACAGGTAGTTTCCGGAACCAGCAAGAAAGGACTGCCCCAGCCTGTCATGTCCATGCCAAAATCTTCTTTTAGTCTGCGTACTTCTCCATTATTGCCGATACCGCCCTGGACCGTGACAAGAGGGCTGTTGTTTTGGGCGGATTCAGCATATTCCCAGCCCATTTTCTTGTAATATTTTTTTATAAGCGGTAGAAATTCATCTGCCAGTTTTGCACGTTTTTTTTTAACTTCCTTAAGCGCTGTCGGCAGCAAAATTCCATTTGAAGCAAAAGCATGACCACCGCAATTGAGCCCTGACTCAATGCGGAATTCATGAACTTCCAGGCCTCTTTTAGCCAGGAATTTACCTTGTATGAGCGCAGATCGGAAATCGCTCACCTTTAGAATTATTTTCTTTTTGATTTGTCCTGTTTTATCCTTGTAAAAGTCTCTGAAGCGGGTCATATAATTGAACAGGCGTTGGTTTATTCCGGCTGAAAATACAATGGCGGATTCAAGGCTGCTTTCGGCATAGCCCCTAAGTCCTGTTTTTGCATCGCTGAATTCATTACTTAACGGCTCTCCATTACTGTCGTAAATAGTGCGGTCAACTTTTACCATTAAATTTACGTCAATGGAGCCGGGCCTTATTTTACTTGTCAGCTCTTTTTCCAGGGCAGATCTTTTTGATCCTTCTTTCATGTTTAAAAGTTCGCTGTATGCCTTTTTTAAAGGGGATTCTTCAGGCAGCAGATCAAAGTATTTGCTTTTTTCATTATTTTTGAAAAACGGTTGTTTCTTTATCCCGTCCATTTTAATATGTACAATTTCTTGTACTGTTTCAAGATAGGCTGTTATTCTTTTCGCTCTTCCGTCATTTTCGTTTGCCGGTATCCTGGAATACGGCAGGCTGAATTTTTCAGAATAATATTTTCGGATTTTTTCCAGCAACAGATCATCAACTAGAGATATAACCGATGTAATGCCTAAACAGGCTACACGTATGGGTGTATCAACAGAGTGACCGGTACCCATAACCGGAATATGAAATTCATGATAATAGTTTTTCATTTATTGACCCTTTTAATGTTAACTTACTAAGTTGCAAAAAAGTTTTATAATATAGAACAGTTAAAAATTACAGTACTGTTTTTATATTTTACAAAAGTTTTACAAATCTTTAATTTTGAACTATACTTAATATGAGATCTTTCAATTTTGGTGGCCGTTCACGGCTTGAAACTTGAAATTGGAAAGTAGAAATTTGGGAGAGATTAAAATAGAAATTGAAAATTTGGCCTTCATTCTTTTGTACTGTTCTTCCCAATTTCTATTTTCTAATTTCAATGTTCCGTGAACGCTTACATTTTATTAAATCATATCCATGATATATTATGAATAAATCAAAACTGTTTTTTCATCCGATTCTTATCTTTATTTTATCGGTAGTAGCCCTGGCATTGTCTCTGATCCTGTATATCCACTGGTACATGGAGGTCAGCACAGGACTTAAAGCTGTTATGTTAAGATTTGACCTTGATCCCAGTCAGGTTCTGGAATCTCAGACATGGGTAGTTATTATGGTTCTTTCGATTCTTGTTGGTATAATTCTTATGGGTATATTGATGATATTTGTATATACCCAGAAAACAGCACAACTGTATAGGCTGCAGCATAATTTCATCAATAATTTTACCCATGAGCTGAAAACCCCAGTTACTTCATTGAAGTTATATCTGGAAACATTTCTAAAACATGAGCTTTCCAGAGAAGATCGGCTTAAATACATCCGCTATATGATTCAGGATGTAACCCAGCTTTCTGACAACATAAACCGCATATTGAATCTTGCCAGAATTCAAAGCAAGAATTATAAAGGAAATTTTTCTATAGTAGATATCAATCAAGTAGTTAAACAATTTCTTAAAAACAACAACCATCTTTTTCAGAATTGCGAGATAAATATTCATAATCCATCCGGCCGGTACTTCTCTTGTCGGATAGATTCGTCTTTATTTGAGATGCTCCTTATGAATCTTTTGACTAATGCCGTTAAATATAACGCGTCGGAAAGACCCAAAATAGATATTACTTTTGAGCCCAAAAAGCGTGAATTACATATACATTTTGAGGACAACGGGATTGGATTTGATAAGAATGAAACTAAGAAAATATTCAGGAAATTTTATCAGGCAGGTCGGTCTGATAATATGTCGGCAAAGGGCAGCGGTCTTGGCCTGCATCTTGTCCAGAATATTGCTCGAATCCATAAAGGAAAAGTCATTGCGGAAAGTAAAGGAATAGGAAAAGGATCGGTTTTTACTTTAATTTTGCCCTATAGACCTTGAGTGTATTGCGGGGTACTTCCATGAATGATGCCGATAAGAAGCGTATTCTTGTAATTGAAGATGAGAGACATATAGCGGAAGGTTTAAAATTAAATCTTTCACTCCAGGGATATGATGTAATTATTGCTTCAGACGGTGTTTCAGGCCTTAAAAAATGGAAGGAATGGATGCCGGATCTGATAGTGCTTGATATAATGCTGCCAGGAATTGACGGATTGTCCGTGCTTCAAAATATCCGTCTTGAGGATGAACGGATTCCTATACTTATTTTATCAGCTAAGGGCGAACCCGATGACAGGATAAAAGGTTTTTCTTATGGAGTGGATGATTATCTTTCAAAGCCTTTCAACCTCGAAGAGTTTTTGCTGAGAATTGTAAGACTTTTAACCAGAGGATCCTGGAACCATGGGGGAAATGGTATAAACGGCTTCGGTTTTGCTTCATTACCGAAAACCTATGCTTTTGGAGGCAACCACATCAATTTTGAGACTTCCGTTGCAGACTGTAAATGCGGAAAAATAAATCTGACAGAGCAGGAAGTAAAACTTTTAAAACTTTTTATTGCAAATCGAGGCAAGCCGCTTTCCAGAAGCAAACTTTTGGAAATAGGCTGGGGTTACAATAGAGATACGACAACCAGAACTGTAGATAATTTTATTGTGAGGTTTAGAAAGTATTTTGAGGATAATCCCAAAAAGCCGGCGCATTTTAAAAGCCTTCGTTCTATAGGCTACGTTTTCGATCAAGGTCATAATAAGGAATAAAAATGACGTCACAGGAAGAAAAAACGATTAAAAGATGGAATGATGGATTATCTGGTAAAATCGAAATGGATCTTATTTTGACGGAAGATGAAAGAAGTACAGGGTTCAGAGAATTCAGTGATAAATTATCAAACCTTGCTTCCAAACTCAGTATTAATCAAATCAAGGATGATGAAAACCAGGTGCCTGCCATCAAGGTGGGCAGAAGTATATATTACCATGCAATACCTCTCGGGGCTGAATTAGAGCCATTTCTTGAAGCACTGACTTTACTTGACGGCAATTCGTTTAAATTAACCGGTGAAGTACAAAATCGACTTGATAAAGTTAAAATTCCCGCTGATCTTAAATTATATATAGCAAAACAATGTCCTTTTTGCCCGAAAAGCGTTAAGCAACTTATTCCCCTTACTTTTGCAAATGAGTTAATAAAGCTTGAAATTATTGACGGCACACTTTTTCCTGAAATTGCAGAGCTGAATAATATTCGATCCGCACCAACGCTTTTGCTGGATGAAAACTTCCGATGGACCGGTACTACAAATCTTAACGAAATAGTTGAGATAATACTTAACCGCAACCCTTCCAATCTTAGCATCTCATCAATTATTAGCTTGTTAAAAGAAGGTAATGCCGATCAGGTAGCAGAAATGATGCTTGACCATAACTGTATTTTCCCCGCCTTTATTAATACACTTATTCATGAAAAATGGCCGGTTCGTCTTGGTGCAATGGTGGCATTCGAATATATTGTTGAGAAGAATAACGCACTGGCCAGCCAGGTTATTAATCCCCTGTGGGAGCAGTTCCAAAGTGTTGAGGACCGAATTAAGGGCGATATTATATATGTTTTGGGAGAAACCGGAAATATCGAAATGGTTTCTAAGCTGGAAAATCTATTATACAGCGGGATATACCATGATGAAGTAAGAGATGCCGCAAGAGAAGCTTTAAAGAGAATTGAGAAGAGTATCAGAACCATGCCTTAGATGACTAAAAAACGGGAGCATAATAAAAAGTGAATTCCGGGGAAAGCTATCTGCAACAAGAAGTCGATTGGGTTGAGAATTCAGGGGAGATGCCGGAAGTGGCTTTTTATGAAGCTCTTTATTATCTTACTGAGGAAGAAGAAGGCCCAAAGCTGATACTGACTTTATCAGATATTAAACGCCTGGAGGATGCAGCAATAAACCGTTTCAAAACCATTATATTGCGAGATCTCAAGTTCGCAAACAGGAGATTATCGATTTTTCGTGGATTAAAAAGAGCAATTATAAATTATAACAGATTAAAGAAATATCAGAAGAGAAAGAACAGAATTGATCCCGGCCTGGAGAAGATGATAGGTCGTTTTCTTTTGGAGTATATTCGCCGTGAATGCGAGGAGATATCATATAGAAGACATTACAGGACTATTAACTGCACACGAGAGGAACTCGAGCAGTTTGCAGATGAACTTGGTGTAAATATAGCTCCAGAGTATAATGACATATGTTTTGAACATATCCCATTAACATTTGACGAGGTTTACAGGGCAACATTGCTTTCTGAAAGAGAAGATTATCCATACAAATATATCTATGATAAAGGGGATTATTGTGAAATTGTAATATTTAATGAAAAAAAGCAAAAGTTTCATATTTCTCTTAAAGTATTTTGTGAAAAAGAAGATTCAGATAGAAAGAATATGTGGCTGAAGACAGATGCTGTTTACAGGTCTTTATCCAAATCAATTCCGCCATGGAAAATTTCATAATCTATCTTTTTACGATGTAGACGGCCTGAAAAGGTCGTTTGGAATCAAAGACAAAGCTTTAGTTGTAGGATCTGTAGGAAGGTTGGTGCCGATTAAGGGGCATAGATATCTGATCTTCGCTGCTCCAATATTTTATATGTGTTTAAATTTGCCATGGCAATTTCAAAATATAAACTTTAAATCATGCAAGGTAGTTGCCATACCATTGCTCCCGGATAACACCATTAATAATCCCGATCACTACCATCGGAAGCCATGCAATAACGTATCTGACGATCATCCATTTCGTCTCCAAGTTGTGATTGCTGACATAAGGGCTCGGTAAAAAATAACTTGGCATTTTTGCATCCCGACTTCACCATATCTTTAACCGATCTTCAATCGCAAAAGTCCTCGAAATAGCTCACTATTCCTGCGGTTTTGCTCAATTAGGTCGATTAAATCTACGGCAAATTCGGGCGCAAATTCTACCAAATTATTTTTGACCGAGCCCTAAATTAAAACGAGAATTGTTGTTTATCTTTATCTGCTATACCTTTTTCGTTCAATGTTCCAATAATTTGTCCTTGAGGGATTCTTACAGCAGGAAAGCAACCTTTTTCAAACAGAAGAATATTCAGCGAACCTCCGTACTGAAAATATCCAATTTCTTCCCCTTTGCAAATCCCTACAGGATTTTCACTGGTCACTTTTTTGAATTTTTCTTTAAATATTACAGATGATATTGTGTTAAGCCCAACAGGAATCATTGCTATATAACCATATTTTTCGGTTTTAATTATCACATATCCTCTTCTAAAGTGCTCAAATACACTATAATCATATCCATAAC
Source organism: Deltaproteobacteria bacterium (assembly GCA_030272815.1). Classification (GTDB taxonomy): domain Bacteria; phylum Desulfobacterota; class Desulfobacteria; order Desulfobacterales; family ETH-SRB1; genus B13-G4. The sequence goes on along the minus strand of JAJSZT010000038.1, from coordinate 97 downwards.
CTACATTTCCACCATTGATTAATTTTGGGAAATCATCAATTCCAAAATAATTTCCGGCAACATCCTCATCAGACTCTACTACAATACCTGATACAGG